>RFZO01000086.1 GCA_009920715.1 Actinomycetota bacterium
CCGGTGCCCGAGAGTCCCTTGCTCGCACCTTCAGTGTCGATTGCCCCGAGAACAACCTTGGTCTTCCCGGCCGTCACCACGAGCTCGTTGTTCACCCGTTGAAGGTCGACATCAACAGAGGTCCCATCCACGGTGGCGGCTACTTCACCCGAGTCAACCAGAGGCGCATCGGGGGCAGGGATGGTGGTTGTGGTCGTTGTGGAAGTGGTTGTCGTGGGTGCGACGGTGGTCGCAGGCGCCGCAGATCCCGCTGTCGCATCGGCAGGCCTCGTCGTCGTGGTGGCGGGTCGCGTGGTCGTGGTCGGTCCGGTGGCAACGGTTGTGACCGTGACGGCGCCAACGGGTGCCGATGTCACCGGCGTGACGGCTGGCGGAACTGTGCCCGAGGACGACGATGCGATGCTGGTCGTCGTCGCCGCGGGGACACTGGTGGACGCCGAGGTGGTTGTGGATGCGACGGTTGACGTGGTTGTTGGAACCACAGTCGTGGTGGTTGTTGGCGCCACGGTCGTGGTGGTGGTCGTGGTCGTCGTGGTCGTCGTGGTGGTCGCCGGCGGGGACGTCGCGGGCACGGAGGTCGGCGTGATGCTCCCCGTCCACGGGAACGGTGTTCCCCAGTTGAACACCGTGGAGTTCACGTTTGTCACCGTGCGGCCGACGGGGCCGGAATCAGTGAGCAGCCCGGCCGCATCTGTGGCGCGGAGGAGCAGCTTCGTGTTGGCGACAGGCGTGATGGGGCCGGAGGGAGTGAAGGCCGCGGTGTACAGGGCGGTTCCCTTGACGAAGTGGAAGTTGGTGATGAGCCCGCCGAAATATGTCCCCGACGTGGCCTCGGAACCGACGTACAGCGGTGTTGACGAATTGGTGACATTGGTGGAGTCAGTGCCCGATGCGAGGAGCGTCCCGTTCTTGTAGATCCGCAGCGTCGTCCCCGCCCTGGTGATCGCGAAATGGACCCACTGGTTGGAGATGGAGCCGACAGATGCATTCAGGCGCCAACCGTTGGCCAGCCAGACGTACATCGTGCCGCCCTCGATACTGACTCCGATGGAGGTGGTCGGATAGCCCCCCACGGTGAAGATGCGCGGCCAGCTGGACGAGAAACTGGTCTGGTACTGGAACCATTCGACGGTGAAATCACCGGTGCCCACAGCCCAGTCGCTGCTGCCCGCGACGGACACGTACTGGTTCGAACCGTTGAAGGACAAGCTGCCGCCGTTGGTGGCGTGCCCGACGCCGGCGAACGCCAGGACTGCCGCGGCAACCACGGAAGCAGCGAGCGACCACGGCCACACGCACGTGGCGCGAGCCACCCGCACCGTAGAAGTCGCCGGGACTCACCAGTGCCCCGCCCTCGCGGGCGAGCTTCTCGGTGAATGCCCACGCGTCATCGGCGTCGAACCACAGGTAGAAACCGCCGTCGGGCATGCCGATGTCGATGCCCGACCATCTGCCCAGGACGCGCGCCATGCTCTCGAGCCTGCTGCGGTAGCGGTCACGCTGCAGCGCGACATGGTCGTCGTCGTCGAGGGCCGCCACACCGGCCGCCTGTGCGGGACCGGGCACCATGAAGCCCGCGTGCTTGCGGACCTCTTTCAGGTACTCCACGATCTCGGCATCGCCGGCGTAGAAGCCCACGCGCACGCCTGCCAGGTTGGAGCGCTTGCTCAGCGAGTGCACGGCGACCACGCCGTCAAGCCCGTGCTGCAGGATGGACTGGGGCGCAGTGGACCACGTGAACTCGGTGTAGCACTCGTCGCTGAACACCGGGATGCCGTGTCGGCGTCCCCAGTCGGCGGCATAACCCAGGTCGTCGAGACCACCCGTGGGGTTGCTGGGGCTGTTCACCCAGATCATCAGCGCCCGTTCGATGTCGGCGGCGGACAGAGAGGCAAAGTCCATGTGCCCCTCCCCGTTCATCGGCACTGCCAGCGGCCGCAGACCGGCGAGGATGGCCCCCATCTCGTACGTGGGGTAGGCGACCGCCGGGTAGATCACGGTGTCCCGGTTGGGCCGGCGCAACTTCATGTACTGCGGGGTGGTGGCCACGAACTCCTTCGTGCCGATGCAGGCGGCGATGCGCGACACCGGCACGTCGATCGCGAACTTCCGTGCCATCCACCGGGCGATGCTCCTGCGCAGGGCCTCGCTGCCGATCGAGGCGGGGTACCCGCGCTCGGAGCCGGAACCGGACAGGGCCTCGATCACGGCCGGGGGCGGCGGGTCGCACGGGGTGCCGATGGACAGGTCGACTATCCCGCCGTCGAACTGCTGGGCGATCTTCTGGTAGGCGTCGAGCCGGTCGTAGGGGTACGGCGGCGGCTCGAAGCCGGGGGCGTCACGGTCGCTCATTGCCCACCATTGTCCCACCGACGGCCTGCCCCGTGACGAACTCGCGGAGACGGCCCGCGGAGGCCTCGGACAGGCGCGCCCTGATGCGCAGCCCCTCCCCCGCATCCTCCGTGCTCACGACCTCGCCCTCGCGGTGGACAGCGGCGATCACGTCACCCCGGTCGTAGGGCACGAAGAGCTCCGTCACCTTGCTGATGGCGCGCATCCGGTCGGCGAGGGTTCGCAGGAAGACGTCGATGCCCTTCTTCTGCAGTGCCGACACCGCCACGGAACCCGGCACATCGGCGAGGAGACCGGCGGCGAAGTCCGCGGTGAGGTCGGCCTTGTTGAACACGATGAACTCGGGAACGTTGTCCGCCCCGATCTCGGCCAGAACCTCACGGACCGCGGTGATCTGGTTCTCGGGGTGCACCGCGCTGGCGTCAACCACGTGCACCAGCATGTCGGCGGCCGATGCGACCTCGAGGGTGCTCTTGAACGACTCGACGAGGCTGTGCGGGAGCGCCCTGATGAACCCCACGGTGTCGCTCAGCAGCACCGGCTCGCCACCGGGCAGGGCGAGCCGGCGCGTGGTGGGGTCGAGCGTGGCGAAGAGCCTGTTCTCCGCCAGCACACCGGCCTGGGTGAGCGCGTTCAACAGGGTGGACTTGCCGGCGTTCGTGTACCCGACAATCGCGACGTTCGCGAGTCCGCTGCGGCTGCGTCCCTTGCGCTGCGTCTCGCGCGTGCGCCCGAGGTCCTTCAGGTCACGCTCCAGCTTCTCGATGCGACGCATGATGCGACGGCGGTCCACCTCGAGCCGCGTCTCGCCCGGGCCGCGGGTGCCGATGCCGCCGCCCTGCTGGGAGAGTCCTGCCTTCGCGCCGCGGCGGAGTCGCGGCAGGCGGTAGCGCAGCATCGCCAGCTCCACCTGGGCCTTGCCCTCCAGAGTGTGGGCGTTCTGGGCGAAGATGTCGAGGATCACGGCGGTGCGGTCGAGCGCGGTGCGTCCCAGCTGCTTCTCCAGGTTGTACTGCTGGGCGGGGGTGAGCTCGTTGTCGAAGACCACCGTGTCGGCATCGAGCGCCAGACACACCTCGCGCAGCTCGTCCACCTTGCCCTTGCCGATGTAGGTGGCGGGGTCCGGAACGTCGCGGCGCTGCGTGAGGCGCGCCACCTCGTCGGCTCCCGCGGTGTCAATCAGCAGGGACAGTTCGTCGAGGCCTTCGTCGGTCTCCTCGTCGGACTGTCCTCCCAGCGTGACACCCACGAGGACGATGCGCTCACGGAAGGTGCGCTCGATGAGCGTCTGGCCGAGCGCCTCCTGGTAGGGGTTGCTCACGCCTGCACCGTGTGATCGCCGACGTGCACGGTGGGCCCGATGAGTGTTGCGCGCCGTTCCGGCGAGACGCGCACCCTCGCCGAGCCGCCGTCCATGTGCACGGTGACCTCGGGCGCGGACCGGGGGACCAGCCCCCACGCGTACGCGGCATCGGCGGCGGCGCAGGCGCCGGTTCCGCACGCACGCGTGATGCCCGCGCCGCGCTCGTGGACGCGCATGGTGATCTCGTGCGGACCCGGGCCCGGTTCGATGATCTCCAGGTTCACCTGCGGAACCTTCTCCCCCAGCGCCTTCAGGTCGACGACGGCCACGTCGTCCACGCCCACCACGCTGTGAGGGTTGCCGAGAGAGACATGCCGCACGGGCCTGTCGGGATGGCACCCGAGCCCCGCCCAGTTGCCGGGCTCGGGCAGGTCCGTCACCTCGCCCATGTCCACGCTGATGTGCAGCGTTCCGTCGTCGTCGCGTGAGATCACCGTGGCCTCGCGCGGGCCTGCATCGGTGTCGACGCGGTACGTGGTGCCCACCGGGTTGTCCGTGGCTGTGTGTGCCGCCATCACCAGGCAGCGGATGCCGTTGCCCGACATCTCGGCTCGGCTCCCGTCGGCGTTGTGCAGTCGCATGGCAAGACGGGTGGATCCGGTGCCCGAGAGCAGCAACAGGCCATCGGCGCCTGGACCGTTCTCCCTGTCGCACCACCGCCGTGCGAGCACGTCCCACGGCTCGTCCGGAGTGCCCTGGGCAAGGTCGAACACGAGGAAGTCGTTCCCGAGACCATCGTGCTTGCGGAGCGTGTAGGGCATCAACCCGAGACTACGACAACGCCGCGACGACGAGGGGTGCCACTTTCGTGACGGGATCATCATCCACGTCCACCCACCTCACGCGCGGGTCGCGGCGGAACCACCTCTCCTGCCGCACCGCGAACTGCTGGGTCCGCAGGACGATCTCTGCCACTGCCTCGTCGAGGGTGGCCCGCCCCTCGAGATGATCGATCATCTCCTTGTACCCGAGCGCCTGGGCAGCCGTGGCGGACAGCCCACCGGGACGTGCGACGAGTCCGCGCACCTCATCCACGAGGCCCCCGTCCAGCATCCGCTGGACACGCCGCGCGATCCGGTCACGCAGCGCATCCCGGTCCCACCTGATGCCGATGAAGACCGCACCGTTGTCGGGATGGGCGGCGACCCCGTCGCCGAACGAACTGAACGCACGACCGCTCCCCAGGCACACCTCCAGCGCGCGCACGATGCGTCGCCTGTTCGACGGTTCTATGCGGGAGGCGGCGACAGGGTCGAGCACGGCGAGCCGGGAGTGCATGGACGCGGTGTCGGGATCAGCCTCGAGGTCCGCCCTGATCTCAGGCCACTCCCCCGGCATCGTCAGGCCGTCCACGATGGCAGTGAGGTACAGACCCGTTCCCCCCACGATGAGCTCGCGCGCCCCGCTGCTCACCACCGACGTGCGCGCCGAGGCAATGTCGTCCACGAACCGCGCGACCGTGTAGCGCTCCGACGGCTCGCACAGGTCAAGCCCGTGGTGCGGCACCGCGGCTCGGTCATCGGCCGTGGGCTTGGCGGTGCCGATGTCCATGCCCCGGTACACCTGCATCGCGTCACAGGCAACGATGTGGACACCACCCGCGGCACGGGCCGCTTCCATCGCGACATCGCTCTTCCCGCTCGCCGTCGGGCCGAGGACCACGACAGGAGGAAGGCTCATGCCGAGGCGACCGGGATGCGGATGCGGTGACTGGGTTCGGCAAGCACCTCTCGCAGCTCACCCTGCAGGAAGTGCGGGGCAGCCCTCACGATCTCGACGGAGGCATACGTGCCGGCGCGCAGGGGGCTGACGGGTGAGAAATGGACGAGCTTGTTCTGGCGGGTGCGACCGGTGAACACGGAGGGGTCGCGCTTGCTCGGGCCTTCGACCACGATCTCCTCGGTCCGGCCGACACGGGCCTGGTGCTTCAGCAGGGCCGACCTCTCGACCACGGTTCGCAGCCGTTCGAACCTGTCGGCGACAACAGCAGGATCCACGAACGATTCGACCATGGTGGCCGCCTCCGTGCCCTCCCGCGGCGAGAAGATGAAGGTGTAGGTGGAGTCGAAGTCGGCGGCCGCGGCCACCTCGAGCGTGCGGACGAAATCGTCCTCCGTCTCCCCGGGGAAGCCCACGATGATGTCGGTGGTGACTGCGAGATCGGGCATCAACCGACGGGCGTCGACGAGCCTCTCCAGGTAACGGGCACCTGTGTACCCGCGGTGCATCAGCGAGAGCACGCGGTCGGATCCCGACTGGAGCGGGTAGTGGAGGTGCTCGCAGACCGCCGGGGTCTGCGCCATCGCCTCCAGCACGTCGATGCGCATGTCCTTCGGGTGCGGGCTCGTGTACCGCACGCGCCGGATGCCCTCCACGGCGCCGACACGGCGCAGGAGCTCGGCAAAGCGGGGAGACGGCCGGACGTCGGCCCCCTCGCGGCGCTCGGCGAGCGAGAGGTCGCGCCCGTAGCTGTTCACGTTCTGCCCGAGCAGGGTGACCTCGGTGACCCCGTTCGCGGCGAGCTCTGCCACCTCGCGCTCGATGTCGTCGAGGGGACGGCTGATCTCCTTGCCGCGGACGGCGGGGACGATGCAGTAGGCACACGTGTTGTCGCAGCCGATCTGGATGGTCACCCATGCGTTGTAGGTGGTCTCGCGGCGGGCAGGGAGCGCGCTCGGGAAGAGGACGTGGTCGTCGTTCACCGCTTCGTCGTAGATCTCGGTGATGGGCCCGTGCACGCGCGACTCCCGCACCAGCTCCGCCGTGCGGTGCACGTTGTGGGTGCCCATGACCACGTCCACCCACGGTGCGCGCTTCTGCACGCCGTCCTTGTCCTTCTGGCTGAGGCAGCCGGCCACCACGATCTGGCGACCCTCGCGGGCGGCCTTCCACGTCTTCAGGTGTCCGAGCGTGCCGTACAGCTTGTTGTCGGCGTTCTCCCGGATGCAGCAGGTGTTGAGCACGATGACATCTGCTTCGGAGTCGTCATCCACGGCCTCCATGCCGTCGTTCTGCAGGAGGCCGGAGATTCGCTCGGAATCATGCTCGTTCATCTGGCACCCGAAGGTGCGCACGACGTATTTCCCGGTCACCCGTCAGAGGTTACCGAGCATCGCAGGTCACTTGCCCTCTACGGTCCTCGACGTCACGTACTGCCATTTGCCCTTCACTCGTGCCTGGAGCATCACCGAGACCAGCGTGCCCTTGGTGGCCTTGACGAGAGCGGTCGCGTTCGCGGTGCCCTTCCTGGTCGCAACAGTGGCGAGTCTCTTCGTCGCCGTGCTGAACTTCGACGATGAGGACGACACCACCCAGCGACAGGAGGACTTCTTGCAGACCGTGGTGGTGGCATAGACGGACAGCCTCTGGCGTGCACCAGATTTCGCCACGTTCACCCTGTTGCGCAACTTCGAGCCGAGGCTGAACTTGGCGGGCTTGGTTGCGGTCTGGGCGGCGCCGCGGACTCCTTGGCCTGACACCGCACTTCCGTCGAACTTGATGTCCGTCACGGTGAGAAAGTAACCGTTGGTGAGATTCGCATCGGTCGACCACCGGTTCCAGGTCGGGGCAGACGAGGTGCCCCCATCGGCGCGCACGACCTTCATCGCATCGCTGGCGGGGAACGCCTCGGACGCAACCGTCTCGGCCGTCGCCCCGAAGTAGTTCACCAGCGCGGAGTCGGGAACGAACGCCCAGAAGGTGGCGACATTCGGCTGCCCATCAAGCTCACTCATTCCGCTGACTGCGTAAGTGAGACCAAGTGTGGGGCTGCCGATCGGCTGGGCCGAGAGTGACCCGAGATCAGCATTCTTGGAAGCGAACAAGACCCCGTTGAAGACCGAGTCGACCCCGGTCTGGTCAAGGCTCAGAATGCCTTCCGACTTCAGGACCTTCGTCGGGTTGAAACCGCTTGAGTACATGCGCGCCGCCTGCGCGGGATCGCAGCCATTGACGGGCACCCCCGAGTCACACATCTGGCTTGGTCCGGTGGTCAACTTGAACTTCGCCCTCACGACGGCGTCCTTGGACCCCATGTTCGAGACGCTCCATCCGAGTGGTTCTCCGTTCAACCACGTCCAGCGCAACTTGTCACCCCAGGTGTTCATGTTGATGCTCAAGTCAATGACCGTGGTGTTCGCGGGGTCCTTGATGAGGTCGAGGAGTCCAGCGGACAGGGGCTGTCCGCTCGAGTTGGTCGGCGAGGAGAAGTTCTGTCCGACGTTTCCCTGCGCCTTCACGTAGGCAATCGCGAGGCCAATCCTGTTCGGTGAGTTGTAGCAGCGGCCGGGCTGCTCGGTCTCACCCTTGGCCTTGTTGCAGACGTTGGTCGGCGACAGAATCGCCGTGATGTCACCCGCGGTGGACGACGGTGCCGTGGATACCGTCCCGTTCGTCACGTACGTCGCAGTCTGAGCGGTGCCATCGGGCTTCGTCACCGTCACCGACAAGTTGGTCACGTACGGTCTTCCCGCGGTTCCTCCGGGGGCGTCACCCCACAAGCCGGCCCATGTCTGTGCAGTTGCAGTCCCATCGAGTTCGGTCTGGCTGTTCGTGCCGTCGTTTGTCCACGGGGCTGCACCAGCCTTCGGAGTCATGGCCGCCACCGGCCCAACCAGCAGCGTCACAACCGCGACAATTGCCTTCTTTCTCACGTGACCCCCATCCGCGCCCGGTAGGCGCTCCATGGACTGAACCATACTCAACCCGGACCCGCTGCCCTGCCGTGGAACACAGAAGCCGGGCCCCGTGCGGGACCCGGCTTCTGTGGCGAGTGCGCAATGTGGAGGTCAGTCGAGCTCGATCGGCTCCTCGTCGGCCTCCGAGAACTCGGCCTCGACGTCGCCCCCGAGACCTGCGGCCTGGCGGACCTTGTCCTCCATCTCCATCATGATCTCGGGATGGTCGTGGAGGAAGCTCTTCGCGTTCTCCCGGCCCTGGCCGAGCTGCTCACCCTCGTAGGTGAACCAGGCGCCCGACTTCTTGGCGATGTTCATCTCGACCGCCAGGTCGAGCAGCGCGCCCTCGCGGCTGATGCCGTGGCCGTACATGATGTCGAACTCGGCCTGGCGGAAGGGCGGGGCCACCTTGTTCTTCACGACCTTCACG
>RFZO01000087.1 GCA_009920715.1 Actinomycetota bacterium
CGACGGCAGGAGGGTGATCTCGTCCGAGACGGTCGGCAAGGGACTCGGCAACGTCACGGCGGTGACGGCCACGTCGCGTGCCGTCTACGTGCTGAACATCACGGGTGACGTGCGCAGGATCCAGTTCGGTTGACGTGGCTCAGCGCAGGCGGTTGGCGCCCATGAACATGCCGCGCAACGCCTGGTAGTTCTCGATGCAGTGCCCCGCCCCCAGGACCACGGCCTCGAGGGGCTGGGGCGACATCCGCACCGGCACCTCCGTCTCGCGCTCGATCCTGCTGGCCAGGCCCCGCAGCATCCCGCCGCCGCCCACGAGGAACATCCCCCGGGCGAGGAAGTCCTGGGCGAGCTCGGGCGGTGCCTTGGAGAGACAACGCTTCACCGACGCGACGATCGCCGCGACGGGCTCGTCGATGGCGAACCGCACCTCCTCCGCCGTGAGCCGGACGGTCTTCGGGAGGCCGGTGACGAGGTCGCGGCCGCGGATGTCGGCCTCGCGGTCCTGCGGTCCGGGTTCCGCGGAACCGATCTGGATCTTGATGGCCTCCGCGGTGCGCTCGCCGATCGCGACACCGTGCTCGCGCCTCACGTAGTTCTGGATCGCGGCGTCAATGTCGAAACTGCCCACGCGCACCGCCTCCAGCGCGACCACGCCGCCGAGCGAGATCACCGCCGTCTCGCTGGTGCCGCCGCCGATGTCGATGACCATGTTGCCCACCGGCTCGTCGATCGGCAGGTTGGCGCCGATGGCCGCCGCCATCGGCTGCTCGATCAGCTGTGCGTCACTCGCGCCGGCGCGGCGCGTCGCATCGGTGACCGCGCGCCTCTCCACCTCCGTGATCGCTGACGGGACGCAGATGATCACCTTCGGGCGGGTGAACCGCGAGACGCCCACGCGCTGGAGGAGCAGACGGATCATCCGTTCGGTGATGTCGAAGTCGGTGATGGCGCCGCCTCGCAGCGGCCGCACGGCGGCGATGTAGCTGGGCGTGCGGCCGATCATGTCGAGCGCGTCGCCGCCGGTGGCCAGCACCTCACCGGACTTCCGGTTGACCGCGATGACCGACGGCTCGTTCAGCACGATGCCGCGGCCCTTCATGTAGACGAGAGTGTTGGCGGTCCCCAGGTCGATTGCGAGGTCACGCGCCATCCGCTCAGACTAGGTCGCAGTGCCGTGCCGCGGGCGGGATGACGGCGCCTAGCGCCGGGGACCGTCCTCGGGCCCGCGCAACACGGAGTTGCGGCGCGACTCGGGAGAGAGAGCGTCGATGTGGCGCCGGAACGCGTCGATGCTGTCGTCGATGCGGCTGTTGCGGTTGTCGAGGTACACGAGCACGAGCAGCAGCGAACCGGAGATGCACGCGAGCACCGTGAACATCACCGGGAGGAAGGCAACCGCGGTCACCGCGTCCGCTCCGTCCTGCCGACGTCGGCGGGGCTCACGATCGGGTGCGCGCCGGTGCCCCAGTCCTGCCCGTCACGCCAGATCTCCTTCTTCCAGATCGGCGTGCTCTCCTTCAGGGCATCGATGGCGAAACGTGCCGCCTCGAACGCGACCGGCCGGTGCGCCGACGAGACGGCGACCACCACGGAGGACTCACCCAGGACGAGTCGCCCGGTGCGGTGCAGGATGGCGATGCGGCGTGCCCCCGGATGGCGGCGGCGGGTCTCCTCGGCGATTGCCCTGAAGGACGGGATGACCGCCTCCTCCCATGCCTCGTACTCGAGCGCCACCACATCGGTGCGCCCTTCGGCGTGGTCACGGACGGTGCCCGAGAACACCACGACGGCGCCGCAGTCCGGCGCGACGGCCCAGTCGTGGACCGCACCAACCGGCAACGGGTCCGCGGTGAGGCCGAACCAGTCGTCGGAACCCGCGGGTGCTTCCATCTCGCCAGCGTACAAGCGGGTCGCGCCCGCGACGGGCGACGCCACCTTCCAGTCGACCGTGACTAGCCTCGCCTCTTCGTGGGCGACAACGACGAGTTCGACAACGATGCCGCCCCCCTCCCGCCCCACGAGCGCGAGTGGCGCCACCCCGCCGAGATGCACCACGAGCTGCGGCTGCGTCACCAGGTGGAGTCGGCTCCACCGCCGTTGAGCCGGCGCTTCACGATGGTCGTCGGGCTCATAAGCCTGGCGGTGTCGTTCTCGTTGCTGCTCGTCACGGTCCCGAAAGGCCTGAGCTCCACCTCGGCCGATGTGTCCGCGCCTGCCCCTTCGTCGACAATCCCGCCGAAGGGGTCCACACCCGAATTAACGGCACCCGCGGCGCTGCACGTCACCGACGGCCTGCTCCTGATCCAGGCACGCGACGCGCGGGACGGGCGCCAGAGTGTCACTGCGGAGGACGGGCGCACGGTGAGCGCCGTGCACCTCGTCACGTTCAGTTCCCACTGCATGTCCGTGCTGAGGACCGAGACCGAGCTGGGGGCCGACGAATGGTTCGACCTCGACCGGGAGGAGTTCGCCTACCTCGGGCGCGCGGGCCAGCTGCACATCATCGACAGCGCGGGCAGCCGGATCACCACGCGGTCCGGGATCTCCATGGAGGGCGACGACCCGTGGCTCCCGCTCGACACCGACGGCATCCCCGTGGGCATCGGCACGGTGATGACGGCGGACGACAACGTTGTCGGCTACGCGATGAGGTGCAACCACGGGACGTGGGCGGTGAGGTACGCCGATCTCCTCGCGCTCATCAACGACGGGCGCGGCGCACAACCCTGATCACCGCGAGCAACACGGCGCCCACCGCGGCGACGGACCCCGCAAGCGCGATCTCCTGCCGTCTCTTCGCACTCACCGAATCGAGCCAGGAACCCTCGCTGCCGGCCACGAACGACTCCTCGTTCGACACCCTCGGCACCCAGCCGAGTCCGCGCAGCCGCTCGTTCGAGACGTGCCAACTGTGGCGGGCGTACTCGCGCAGTCCCGGCGGAACGGGACCGTTCATGAACCGCCATCTCACCGCATCCACAGCCTCACGAGCCCACGCGGGCAGGGCAACGCTCAGGGCGTGGGGTGACAGCTCGTGAAGCCTCTCCCCCACGATCGAGCCGTCGGGGGCGACGTTGAAGATTCCGTCGGGTCGGAGACGGCGGACGAGACGTTTGGCGGCGTCCAGGTCGTCCTCGTGGAGGAACTGGGCCGCGAGATCAGCCGACACCGCCTCGCCCCCGAGTGCGTCAGCGAGGGCGTGGACGAGCCGCGAGGGACGTTCCGGGGACACCACGGGGACAGGACGCAGGACGGTGGCGGTGCGGCCGGGCACGGCGGTGCGCCACTCGTCCACCAGTGCCTCCGCGGTGGCGCACGACACGGCGAACATGAAGGAAGGAACGGGACGCACGGGCTCGCGTTCGCTGATGGGCACCGGGTTGTTCGGCCATGCCCCGTAGACCATTGCCGAGCTCACGAGGATGACATGTGTCTGTCCCGCCTCCGTGGCACTGCGCAGGAACGAGCGGGTGACGTCGACGATCAGGTCCGCACGGTCGAAGGAATCGGCGTAGGCGCTGATGTCCAGTTCGGGACACGGTGCGAGGCCATCGAGATCGACGTCTGCCATGCATCCGAGGCTAACGGCACATAGCCTGAGCCCATGTCGGACGACGACGCGCAGGAACCGATGTTCCCTTTCGGGAACATCCCGTTCCTCAACGACATGATGAAGGCCATGGCCTCCCAGGGCCCGCTCAACTGGGAACTCGCGGCACAGGCCGCCGCTGCTGCCGCGCGCGGCGACACGCCCGACACCGACACCGACCCTGCCACCCGCATCGCGTACAACCGTCTCGCCGACATTGCCGACATGCACGTGAGGCAGGTCATCGGACTGCCAACCGGCCCGAACGACACCCACACCGAGATCCTCACCACCACCCGGGCACTCTGGGCTCACCGCACGCTCACCAACCTCCGTCCGCTGTTCACCGATCTCGCGGCGGCACTGACGCGACCCCAGCAGGCTGACCAGGGCGACCCGATGTCGGCGATGATCGCGCAAATGTCCGCGTTCCTCTTCCCCACCCTGATGGGCATCACCGTCGGATCCATGATCGGTTCGCTGGCCCAGCGTGCGTTCGGCCAGTACGACCTGCCGCTCGCGCGCCCGCACACGAGCGAGATCCTCGTCGTCGCCGCCTCGGTCGAGTCGTTCGCCTCGGACTGGTCGATCCCGCCGGACGACCTGCGCATGTGGGTGCTGACACACGAACTCACGTCGCACGCCGTGCTCGCCACCCCCGCCGTCACCGACGGGCTCATGGAGTCGGTCAGGCGCCATGTCGGGTCGTTCCGCCCCGATCCCGCGGCGTTCATGTCCGCCATGGGCGACATCGACCCGTCCGATCCCGCCGCCCTCGAGACCCTGCAGAAGACGCTCGGGGACCCGATGACGATTGTCGGCGCGATGCGGTCACCGGAACAGGAGGCACTCGCGCCGTTCCTCGACGCCCGAGTCGCCGCAGTCACCGGGTACGTCGACCACGTGGTCGACGCGGTGGGCTCGCGAATCCTCGGGAACGCATCCCCGATTGCAGAGGCCGTGCGGCGACGCCGGCTGGACGGCCGCACGGATGCCGACCTGGCCGAGAAACTGCTCGGCGTGTCGCTGCCAAGGGCGCTCCAGCGCCGCGGTGCGGATTTCGTGACGGGCGTGATCGAACGCGCCGGGGAGGAGCCGCTGCGCGGCATGCTCGCGTCGGCCGAGCGACTGCCGACGCCTAACGAGCTGGATGCCCCCGGCCTGTGGCTCGCCCGTCTCGGGATCGACTAGCGCGCCGGTCGCGCAGCAGGACCAACCCACCCGCCGCACCGACGAGGCCGATCACCCAGGACCCGACATGCCCGTCGAAGCTGACGACGACGGGGATGATGCCCCCCGCCACCCACGCGAGCTGGTTGTGGGTCTCGAACCTCGCGAACGCCCCCACCTTGTCGGCGTCGGGCGCGCCCGCCTGCACGGTCGCCTCGAATGCCACGCGGCCGATCGCGGCTGCGGAGTTGACCGCCGCGGTGAGCAGGATGCCCGCGATGAACGCGCCGCTCACTCCCGCGGCAATCCCCGTGACAGCGATCATCACGAGGGAGAGAAGGAGCATCGACTCCGTCCGCATGCGGTTGCGCAGGTTCGGGGCCACCCAGTTGGCCGCGAGGATGGACATGTTGCCGAGTGCCACGGCGAACGCGAACCACGCGGTGCCGGCGATCTCGTCGCGCAGCCAGAACGCCAGGTGGAAGAACATGAATCCCACGGCGGCGCGCAGGAAACGCATCGTGTTGGCGGCCTGGAGCACCCGGTGCGAGTGGAGCTCCCTGTACTCCAGTTCCTGGTCCTCGGCCGGGGTCCCGTGCGTCCGAGGCAGGTGCCACGCCTGGTACGCGGCGAACAGGAACACCGCTGCGCCCACGTAGAGGGTGAACGAGGTGCTGACCAACTGGAGGAGGAACGCCGGCACGCCGATGACGAATCCGATGATCCCGCCCACCTTCGCCAGCCTGCTGTTCGCCTCCACGAGCTTCGTCTCGTCCCGCTCGAGCAGCGGCACCATCGCGGACTTCGAGATCGAGTACGTCTTCGACAGAACCAGCGCGCCGAACGCGAGGGGGAACACGGCGAGGGACTTGATGGTGCTGACCATCCCGATCATCAGGACCGCCCGCATCAGGGCCACCCCGAACATCACCGTCCGTTGCCCCCCGCGGATGCCGCTGATGAACGGGCCGATGAACCTGGCCACCACCGTGAACGGCGCGAAACTGAACAGGAGGAAGAGCAGCACTCGCGGGCGCGCCTCGTTCGGCCCGATGGAGAGGAACATGGAGTCCGCCAGTGCCACCGCCATGATCGCCTCGCCCGACACGATGGAGGCGTGCATGCGGGTCATCCGCACCACCGGGGCGACCGGCGGCAGACCGTACCCCCTCGCTTCCCTGTCGTCCCCGTCCACGCCGCGATGCTAGGTCGCCGCCGCGGCACGGGATGCCGTCAGCGGGGCTTCTCGTACTTGTAGCCGAGACCGCGGATGGTGACGATGCGCACCGGGTTGGCCGGGTCATCCTCGATCTTCGAGCGAAGGCGCTTCACGTGGACGTCGAGGGTCTTCGTGTCACCCACGTAGTCGGTGCCCCACACCCTGTCGATGAGGGTCTCACGGGGCAGAACCCGGCCGGCGTTCGCGAGGAGGATGTGGAGCAGCTCGAACTCCTTGAGCGGCAGCGTCATGGTCTCGCCCCGGATGACCACCTCGTGCTGGTCGGGGTCGAGCGCCACGTCGCCCACCGACAGGCTGGATGAACTGAGCTCGCCGCCGCGTTCGGAGGGAACACGGCGCAGCACGGCGCGCATGCGGGCGACCAGCTCACGCAGGCGGTAGGGCTTGGTGACGTAGTCGTCGGCTCCCACCTCGAGGCCGACCACCGTGTCGATCTCGGCGCCTTTTGCCGTCACCATGATGATCGGGGTGAGTGTCTTCTTGCGCAGTTGGCGGCACACGTCGATGCCGGACATCCTCGGCAGCATCACGTCGAGGAGGATGACATCAGGCTGGACGATGTCGAACATCTCGAGCGCCTGCATGCCGTCGCGAGCCACCTCCACGCGGAATCCCTCGCGCTTCAGCCCCACCTTCAGGGCCTCCACGAAGGACTCCTCGTCCTCGACCACGAGAACCGTGGGGTTATTGACCGTTTGTGCGGGGTTCATCATTGCCTCCCATCATGCCCGTGGGCCGTCCACCGGTGCGAGGTAGACGGACGCGGAAGACGGAACCTTCACCCTCGTGTGAACTCACGTTCACCTCGCCGCCATGGTTCGTCACCACGCGTTTCACGATCGACAGGCCCAGGCCCGTGCCGCCCGTTGTGCGTTCACGCGACTTGTCGACCCGGTAGAAGCGTTCGAAGATGCGGTCGATGCTGGTCGGCGGTATGCCGATGCCCTGGTCCGCAACCTCGATGTCCACGGCTGTCGCATGCGGCAAGAGCGACACCCTCACCGGTCCCTTGCCGTCGCTGTATTTGACCGCGTTCTCGACCAGGTTCCCGACTGCCGAGACCAGCTGGAAGAAATCACCCACGACATGCGTGTCACCACTCCCAACGATGGTCTGGATTGTCACCCCGCTGCGAGACGCGAGACCGGCGACACGGTCCGTCGCCTCATTGACCACCTCCGCGAGGTTCACGGACGCCGTCAGCATGTCCCCACCCATCTCGATGCGGGAGAGCTCGAGCAGATCGTCGATTGTCCGGGACATCCGCTGTGCCTCGGCCACCATCCTGCCCGACAGGCGCAGGATCAGCTCGTCATCTGTCTCGCCGAGGAGTGTCTCCGCCAGAACGGAGATGGCACCGACGGGAGTCTTCAGTTCGTGACTCACGTTCGCCACGAAGTCCGTGCGCACTTGATCAACCACGAACCGTTCGGTGATGTCCTCGAGCGTGGCGAGCGCGGCACCATGCCCGAAGGGCTCGGCCCGGACGATCACCACCGTCGGTGGCGGACCGGCGAGATGAATCTGTTCGACAGAGTTTCTGCCCGCAAGTGCCAGTTTCAGCTGTCGGTCGACAGCCTCGTTCAGGAGCACATCCGCGTGTCTCGTGCCCGTGAACGACACAGCCGCGGCGTTGCGCGCAACCTCTGCGCCGGCCTCGTTCACGACAACAACCCCCAGTGGAAGGGCATCGAGCACCCCACCGAGGTCCGGCACTTCCGGACTCCCCGGTCGTGGCGGTGAGGTCTCCCGGCCCGTGCCGCCCGGACGACGGACCAGCCCAGACCGACGCAGACCCGCGACAACAACCACGACCCCGACGGCCACTCCCGCCAGGAATTCGATCATCGAATCAACCGGTCAGGACGACTTCGGGAGCTTCAGTTCCCCCGTGTCGTCACGGCGCTTCTGGAATCTTGCTGCCCCGCTGTGCTCCGGCAGCCAACCATCGACCAGGTACCGCACACGCTCGCCGATGTTGACCGCGTGGTCACCGATGCGCTCGTAGAAGCGGGCGACCATCGCCAGCTGGATGGCCACCTGCAGGTCGATCTCGCTGTCAGCGTGGGTCTCGAGAATCCGCCGGACCAGTTCGCGCTGGAGACTGTCGAGGAACGAGTCCATATCGTCGATTGCCGCCGCCTTCGCCGCGTCACTCTCCTCGAAGGACTCGAGGGCTGCCGTGAACAACTGGAGCGCCTGCTCGCCCATCCGTGCGATCAGTCCGCGGACCTTCGGGTCAAGTTCATGGCCGTAGATCCGACGTGCGGCCTTTGCGATGTTCACCGTGAGGTCGGCGGACCGCTCGATCTCCCCGACCATCTTCACGATGGCAACGAGCTGACGAAGGTCCCCCGCAACGGGGGCCTGCAGGGCCAACAGCTTGTAGCAACGCTCCTCGAGGTCGATTGACCGAGAATCCACCTCGTCATCACCCTCAATCAATGCGTTGGCGGCCTCGAGGTCACCCTCCAGGAGAACAAGCGTCGCGCGCGAGATTCCCTCGATGGTCATGGCCGCCAGACGGGCAAGTTCGGCGCGCACCTCGTCGAGTTGTGCGTGAAACCCTTTTCTCAGTTCATCCATGGCGTACTCCTGCTTTGGGAAAGTATGCCCCGACAGTGAACAACGAACCGACTCAAGGTGTACATGGAGTGAACTGGTCTACCTCAGTTCACGTATCTCCCGGTCAGCGCTGGGG
>RFZO01000088.1 GCA_009920715.1 Actinomycetota bacterium
TGATCTGCACCTTGTGGAAGATGTTGCCGTAGAGCTCGGGGTTCTTCGCCGGCTCGAGGATGTCCTCCAGCACGCCCAGCTTCGACTCCTCCTTCGTCTTGAAGTTCTCCGGTGCGTCCAGCACCTCGCCGTCACGGTTGCCGAGGATGTTGGTGGAGTACCAGCCGGACACGCCCAGCTGGCGGGCCTTCACCATGGGGGCGAGCACCGTCTTCATGAGGGTCTGGCCGGTCTTGAAGTCCTTGCCCGAGATCGGGATGTTGTGCTTGGTGGCGTACTCACGCAGCGCCGGCGCGTCGACGGCGAGGTTCGGGGCACCGTTCGCGAACGGCACCCCCTCCTGCAGCGCGGCGTACGCATAGAGGATGGCGGGGGAGATGGTCTCGTCGTTCGCGTCGATGGCGGCCTCGAGGGACTCGATCGTCTGGTGTGCCGGGCCGGGCTCGATGTAGATCTCCGTGCTCGCGCACCAGATCATGACCACTCGGTCCACCTTCTTCTCGTCGCGGAACGCGTTGATGTCGGCCCGGATGGCGTTCAGCATGTCGCGCTTGTTGCCGGCCTTCACGTGCTCACCCGTGAGGTTGCGCGCGTACTTGCGCTCGAACGCGGCCTTCATGGGCCTGATGTCGCGGAGCACATCGCTGATGGACTCGATGTGCTTGCCCTGCTCCAGCACGCCGGCGCGCGAGGCGGCCACGTAGGCGTCGTCGGGGAACACGTCCCACGCGCCCCAGACGATGTCCTCGAGGCGGGCGAGGGGCACGAAATCCTTTATGAGGCGGGTGTCGCCGTCGGTCCGCTTGCCGATGCGGATGGTGCCCATCTGGGTCATCGAGCCGAAGGGCAGGCCGATGCCGCGCTTCGTCAGCTCCACGCCGGCGATGAGGGTGGTGGCCACGGCGCCGAGACCGACGGTGAGGACGCCGAGTTTGCCCTCTGCGGGGGCGATGGTACGGGGTTCAGACATGGGGTTGAGGCTATGCCACCGCGCCCCCCGAACCTGACACCCGCATCCTCATGTCCAGTCGTGCCAACGGTTCTGCACAGGTCCCGGACCGTCCGCATGGCTGAACCGTGCGGCCCTCCTGCTCACCCGTCTCCTCCGTCGCGATCCCTCCCCGTCGCGGGGCATCACCACGGGTGTCGCGTCGAGACGGCGTTTCGCGAACTCCACGATCACGAGATAGAGCAACGTCAGTCCGGCGAGGACCGCGACATCACGGGCAGGCAGGGCCACGAAACCGAGCCCGGCAGCGAACGGCGACACCGTGACCGCCATCCCGGCGAGGACGACTCCGATTGTGGTGACGGTCATTGTGGTGCTGGCCCTGCTGCGCCACGACGGCGACCGCGACGTGCGAATCACGAAGATCACAAGTGACTGTGTGGCGAGGGATTCCACGAACCATCCCGTCCTGAACTGGTGGCGGTCCGCGTGGAGGACTCGCAGAAGAACCGCGAACGTTGCGTAGTCGAAAAGCGAGCTGACCGGGCCGAAGGTGAACATGAACCTCTTGATCCGCGACAGGTCCCACCGGGCCGGTCGGGCCAGTTGTTCCTCGTCCACCCTGTCCGTGGGGATCGTCATCTGGCCGGCGTCGTAGAGAAGGTTGTTCAGGAGCACCTGCGCCGGGAGCATCGGAAGGAAATCAAGGAACACGGATGCGGTTGCTGCGCTGAACATGTTCCCGAAGCTCGATGAAGTGCCCATCAAGAGGTACTTGACGGTGTTCGCGAAGATGCGCCGACCCTCCTCTATGCCGTCGGCGAGCACGTGCAGGTCCTTCTCGAGAAGGACGATGTCAGCTGCGTCCCTCGCGACATCGGTCGCGCCGTCGACGGATATGCCGACATCGGCGGCGTGGAGCGCAGTTGCGTCGTTCACACCGTCCCCGAGATACGCCACGTCGTGGCCCATGGTCCGGTGGAGTCTCACCACTCTCGTTTTCTGCGACGGGTCCATCCGTGCGAAGATCCGCACCGACCCCAGGAGCGGGCCGAGCTCCGAGTCGTCCATCCTGTCCAGTTCGTCGCCCGTGATGACTGAACCGCCGGTGAGGCCGAGTGTGTCGCACACGTCGACTGCGACGTCCGCACTGTCCCCCGTGACGACGGTGACCGCCAGTCCCAGTCCGCGCAGTCTGGTGAGGGCGTCCGTGGCGGATTCCTTCGCCCTGTCGCGGAACACGAGGAACCCGGCGAGGCGGAGCGGCGGTCCGACGGCGGCGACCCTGTCCTCGCCGTCCGCGCGGCGCACCGCGACGGCGAGGACGCGGCTCCCTCGGGGGAGACCCTGCGGCAGACACGTTGTGCCGTCACAGAGCGGCAGCACCTTCTCGGGAGCTCCTTTCGTGACGAGGTGACGCCCGTCCGTCGTGTCGACGAGCACCGACATGCGCATCAGATCGTGCGAGAAGGGAACGACGTCAATGGTGGCCAGGATTCGTGCGGCGACGCGCGCCGCTCCCGGCGCCTCCCACATCGCCGTGTCAAGCGGGCTCCCGCCCACCGGCCGGCCGTCCGCGACGTCGGCGCTGTTGCACGCGAGTCCCCACGTCAGCACTTCGTCCGACGGCGTGCCGTCCGTTCCGAGGGCACCTGTCAGCACTGCACGGCCCTCCGTGAGCGTGCCGGTCTTGTCGGTGAGCAACACGTCGACGTTCGCGAGATCCTCGATGCACACGAGTCGTTTCACGAGAACCTGTCGCCTCGCGAGTCGTCGTGCACCGGTCGCCAGGCTGGTGGTGACGACCGCAGGGAGGAGCTGCGGCGTGATGCCGACGGCAATCGCGAGAGAGAAGAGCACCGACTGGAGGAACGGTCTGCCGAGTGCGATGTTCACGACGAGGATCGATGAGGAGAGCACCAGTGCGATCCTCGTGAGGAACCGGGAGAACCCCCGGAGGCCGACCTGGAAGGCGGTCTCCGGCTCCCGCACGCCGAGCCCGGCAGCGATCCGACCGAACTCCGTGGCGCCCCCGATGGAGACGACGACGGCATCGGCCGATCCGGTCTGCACGACGGTGCCCATGAAGGCAACGTTCGAGGCAGGCCCGGCTGTGCCCCGGTCGGCGTGCTTTTCCACGGGCACCGATTCCCCCGTCAGCATCGACTCGTCACAGACCAGGCCGGAGGACGAGATGATCCGTACGTCGGCCGGCACGACATTGCCGGCCTCCAGCCGCACGATGTCGCCGGGAGCGAGTTCCGTCACCCCCACGGACCGCAACGTGCCGTCCCTTCTCGCGAGCGCCGGGTGCGAGAGCCGTCCGTGAAGTCGCTCCCCGGCCTTCTCGGCCCGGTACTCGTTCACGAAACCAAGGCCGATGCTGAGAAGGACGATGGAGGAGATGATGACGGAGTCGGTGCGCTCACCGACCGCGAATGAGACAGTGGCGGTGCCGACGAGCAGCAACAACAATGGGTTGCGCAGCTGCCGGAGGACCACGCTCCCGGCGCGCACACGGTGCGTGCGGACCGCGTTCCTGCCGGCGCGGACCGTGCGGGCGCGGGCCTCGACGGTGGACAGACCAGTTGCCGTCGTGCCGAGGACGTGAAACACATCCTCGACGGTCATCCGGGCCGCATCGTGCACTGACACGGAATCACGACCGGTCACGGGCAGTGTCATCGCCCCCACTCTGGGGTGATTCGCTCCGCGCCGTGCGGGAGGGATCTACTCCTTCACGGTGTCGGTTTGCCGCGGTGTTGCTGAGTCATTGTGTTGCGGCGACGAATCCGTTGATGATGACGACCAATTCGGCCGGCTTGTCCTCCTGGATGAAGTGCCCGCCGCCCTCCACGATGGTGTGCGGCTGCCCGGCCGCACCGGGGATCCTCTCGCGGAACGGCCGGTGGCCGCCGCGGGTGATGGGGTCACCGTCGCTGAAGCACGTGAGCGCCGGCTTCGTCCACGCTTCGAGCACCTTCCACGCCGCCGCGTTCGCAATGTTGCTGGGGTGATCGTCGCCATCGGGATAGAGCGAGGGGAAGATGCGCGCACCGGCCTTGAAGGACTCGTCCGGGTACGGTGCGTCGTAGGCCGCGATCTCTGCGTCCGTGAGCTTTTGGGCGCACGTGGAGTTCACCATGGAGCCCACGTCGAACACGGGCACGGTCTGGCTGAACTTCTGCCACTTGCGGAAC
Organism: Actinomycetota bacterium; assembly: GCA_009920715.1. Taxonomy (GTDB): domain Bacteria; phylum Actinomycetota; class Acidimicrobiia; order Acidimicrobiales; family Ilumatobacteraceae; genus UBA2093. The sequence continues at coordinate 4,150 of RFZO01000088.1, forward strand.
GCCTCGCTCGGCTCGCGGTCCGCGACGGGCAGGCCAGTGTTCGACACGATGATGCGGGAGAACCTGTCGGGGTGCGCGGTGACGAGGCGCAGGCCGATGAGCCCGCCCCAGTCCTGGCCGAAGAAGGTGAGGCCGCGCAGGTCGTTCCTCGTCAGCCACTCGCTCATCCATGCGACGTGCCGCTCGTACGTGTAGTCGGAGAGGGCAGCAGGCTTGTCGCTCGCACCGAATCCCACGAGGTCGGGCATGACCACGCGGTGTCCCGCGGCCACCAGGCCCGGGGCCATCTTGCGGTACAGGTACGACCACGTCGGCTCGCCGTGCATGCACAGGATCGTCTCGGCGGCATCCGCAGGGCCTGTCTCGTAGTGGGCCACGCGCAGGCGCGCGCCGCTGCCGTCACCCGCGTCGACATCCGTGAAGACAGGGGAGTACGGCCAGTCGGGGAGGCCCTCGAATCGATCGGCGGGAGTGCGCAGGATGTCCATTCCCCGACCATAGGCGTGCCCCGCAGCGGGCCGTCTAGTGGGGTGCATTCCCACCGACATCGTCATCGCGAATCCGTCGTTGCGGTTGGCCGTGGGCGACCGCGGGGCTCCCACATGGGGGGCAGGACAGGGCTGCGACAGGAGGAACTACATTGTCAGTGACGGAAGCCCAGCGGTCAAAGGTCTATCTGGGGTTCAGGAATGTTCTGGAGGCTGAAGTGGCTGATGCAGTCATGGAACTGTTGCCCCGCGAGGGGTGGGAGGACGTCGTGCGGCGTTCCGACCTCGACGTGGCCGTCACCGGAATCAGCCGCGAACTCGACCATCTGGGGCAGCGGGTCAGAACCCTCTCGGTTGCGATGTGGACCACCGCAACAATCCTCAGTGCGTCGCAGATTGCGATCTTCACGCTCCTTGCCACACGGCTCTGAGCAATGCCGATCCGTGACAGAATGGCCCCATGAGCAACGCGTTTCCGCCACCGCCTCCCCCCGGACCGTCCGCCGGTTCCTCTGTCACCCCCGGCGCAGTGGTGCCGGTCTCTGTGGGCACGAGAGTCGGCGCCACGTTGCTTGACTTTCTCTTGATGATCGTCACCCTCGGCATCGGGTGGCTCATCTGGGCCGTCGTGCTGCTGAAGGACTCCACGTCCCCGGCCAAGAAGATGATGGGGCTGGTCATCGTCGACGTGAACACCGGGGCGCCGGCCACCATGACCCAGATGGTGTTGCGGGAGATCGTGGGCAAGTGGGTGCTCGGGTCCGTGACCGGGGTGGTCACCCTCGCCAGCTTCGTGATGCTCTTCGTCACCCCCAACCGCCAGGCGGTGTGGGACTACATCGGCACCACCACGGTGGTCCGCCGGCCCTGACCGGTCCCGCACAGCCCGGGGCGGGCGGGAAATTGGGGGTTGCGGTCGCTCTGAGGGCCGTGGCAGACTGAATCCCGTGATGACCGCTCTTTGCGCCCAGATTGCCGAGGTAGTAGTCGTCTAGACGCGTGCGTTCACATATTCACGCGTCGCCAACCACCCATTTTCGGGTGGTTTTTTCGTTTCCCGGGGCGATTTCGGCCCGGAATGCCCATTCAATAGACACCCGCCCAGAAAGAACCAGGAGTCCAGATGTCAGCGAAAGAGACACTGACCGGAGCAGAAGCACTGATCCGCTCCCTCGAATTGGAGAACGTCGAGGTCATGTTCGGCCTCCCCGGGGGCTGCATCCTGCCCGCGTACGACCCGCTGCTGAAGTCGAGCATCCGTCACGTCCTCGTGCGCCACGAGCAGGGCGCCGGCCACATGGCCCAGGGCTACGCGCACGTCACCGGCCGTCCCGGCGTGGCCATGGTCACCTCGGGCCCCGCCGCCACCAACATGGTCACCCCGCTGTGCGACGCGTTCATGGACTCCATCCCCATGGTCTGCATCACCGGCCAGGTGTCCACCACCGCCATCGGCACCGATGCGTTCCAGGAGTGCGACACCGTGGGCATCACCCGCAGCGTCACCAAGCACAACGAGCTCATCATGCATCCCGACGACATCCCGCTCGCGGTGCGCCAGGCGTTCCACATCGCCACCACCGGCCGTCCCGGTCCGGTCCTGCTGGACCTGCCGAAGGACGTGCTGCAGAACACGATGACGTGGCACTGGCCGACCGACGAGGAGGTGCTCGAGTCGCTGCCGGGCTACCGGCCGACGGTGAAGGGCCACCCCCGCATGATCAAGGAGGCGGCGAAGCTGCTGCTCGCCTCCGAGCGCCCGGTGCTGTATCTCGGCGGCGGTGTGCTGAAGGCGCGGGCCGCCGACGCGGTGCGTGAACTCGCCGAGTTGCTGAAGACGCCGGTCGTCACCACTCTGATGGCCCGCGGCGCGTTCCCCGATGACCACGAGCTCTGCTACGGCATGCCCGGCATGCACGGCACGGCCACGGCCATCACCGCCATGCAGAAGGCGGACCTTCTGTGTGCGCTCGGTGCGCGCTTCGACGACCGCGTCACCGGCAAGGTCGCGACGTTCGCCCCTGACGCCAAGATCATCCACGTCGACATCGACCCCGCAGAGCAGGGCAAGGTCCGCAAGCCGGACGTGCCGATCGTCGGGGACTGCCGGTTGATCGTCGAGGAGATCGTGAAGGCGGTGAAGGAGCTGCTCGCCGAGGGCACCACCCAGGCGGACATCACGCCGTGGCGCAGCCGCGTGAACGGCTGGAAGGAGCAGTTCCCGCTCACGTACGACGCGTCGGAGCCGGGTGCGCGACTGAAGCCCCAGTTCTGCCTGGAGAAGCTGCGCGACGCCGCCCCCGAGGACACGATCCTCGTCGCCGGCGTCGGTCAGCACCAGATGTGGGCGAGCCTCTTCTGGAACTTCAGGAAGCCGTACACCTGGGTGAACTCGGGCGGCCTCGGGACCATGGGTTTCTCCGTCCCCGCGGCGATCGGCGCGAAGGCCGCACGGCCGGAGGCCACGGTGTGGGCCATCGACGGTGACGGTTGCTTCCAGATGACCGCGCAGGAACTGGTCACGGCAACGACCGAGGGCATCCACGTGAAGATCGCCATCCTCAACAACACCTACCTCGGCATGGTGCGCCAGTGGCAGGAGATGTTCTACGGAGAGCGCTACTCCGAGGTCGACCTCGCCGGCTGCCCCGACTTCGTGAAGTGGGCCGAGGCGATGGGCTGCGTCGGCATCCGCGTGGAGTCACCCGAGGAGATCGACGCCGCCATCGAGAAGGCGAACAGCATCAACGACCGCAGCGTGGTCGTGGAGTTCCGTGTGGAGGAGTTCGAGAAGGTGTTCCCCATGGTCCCGGCCGGGGCGAGCAACGACGACGTCCTCCTGCACCCCACCCAGGAGAGCCGCAGGGAGTACCTCAAGTGACCATCAACGCGAACAACCCGTACGGTGACTCACGCAACCACCACATCCTGTCCGTGCTGGTGCAGAACAGGCCCGGCGTGCTCGCGCGCGTCGCGGGCCTCTTCGCCCGCCGCGGGTACAACATCTTCTCGCTCGCGGTCGCGCCCACCGAGGACGACGACTACAGCCGCATCACGATCGTCGTCGACATCTCGGCGACGCCGCTCGAGCAGATCGTGAAGCAGCTGTTCAAGCTGATCGACGTCGTGCGCATCACCGAGCTCGACCCGAAGAAATCGGTCGAGCGCGAGCTGATGGTGGTCACGGTGCGGGCGGACGGCGAGAACCGCGGCCAGGTGGTCGAACTCGCCAACATCTTCGAGGCCAAGGTCCTCGCTGTCGGAGCCGACGCGATGACCATCTCCCTGGACGGAAATCCCGAGAAACTTGACGATTTTGAGGATTTGCTGAAGGGCTATGGCATCGTGGAGAGCCAACGAACCGGGCGGGTGGCGCTGCCCAAACTGGACCGCGAGGCACGTCCCCGCACACTCAAGGGAAAGGCAAGCTGATGGCAGCACAGATGTACTACGAGAAGGACGCGGACCCCGCGCTCATCCGTTCCAAGAAGGTCGCGATCATCGGGTACGGCTCCCAGGGCCATGCCCACGCGCTCAACCTGAAGGACTCCGGCGTCCAGGTGGTCGTCGGCCTGCGCGAGGGTTCGTCCTCGCGTGCCAAGGCTGAGGCCGCCGGCCTCACCGTGAAGTCCATCGCCGACGCCGCCAAGTGGGCCGACGTGGTCATGATGACCATGCCCGACACCGAGCAGAAGCAGACCTACACCGAGTCGATCAAGCGCTACATGAAGCCCGGCAAGGCGCTCGCCTTCGCCCACGGCTTCAACATCCGCTTCAAGCGCATCCGCCCGCCGAAGGGTGTGGACGTCATCATGATCGCGCCCAAGGGCCCCGGTCACCTCGTGCGCCGCACATACACCGAGGGCGGCGGCGTGCCGGCGCTCATCGCGGTGGAGCAGGACGCAACCGGCCAGGCGAAGGACCTCGCGCTGTCGTACGCCGAGGCAATCGGCGGCGCGCGTTCCGGTGTCATC
>RFZO01000089.1 GCA_009920715.1 Actinomycetota bacterium
TCTTCGCCAACATGAAGATGCCCTACACGGAGGCACTCCTCAAGTCCATTCCCCGCCTCGAGACACCCACGGGCACACGCCTCCCGGTCATCGAGGGTCGCCTGCCCGACCCCACCAAGGACGAGCCAGGTTGCCCGTTCGCCAACAGGTGCCCGTACGTCCAGGACAAGTGCCGTGCGGAGAAGCCGCCGCTGAAGAGCGACGGCAACGACCACTTCTATCGTTGTTGGTTCCCGATCGGAGGAAACAAGTAATGGCTGGTAGCGGCAAGGCCCACATGCGGCCCGAAGGGGACCGCGTCCTCGTCGTCGATGACCTCACCGTCGAGTTCAACCTGGGCAAGAACAAGGTCGTCAAGGCGGTCTCCGGCGTCAGCTTCGACCTGGTCCGCGGCGAGACGCTCGCCATCGTGGGCGAGTCCGGCTGCGGCAAGTCCACGCTCGGCAAGGCGGTGCTCCAGCTCCCCAAGCCCACCAGCGGCTCCGTGGAGTTCCTCTCGAAGGACCTCACCAAGCTGAAGGGTGACGAACTGCGCGACATGCGGCCCGCGATGCAGATGATCTTCCAGGACCCCATCTCCTCGCTCGACCCGCGCATGAACGTCAGCGAGACCCTCGCCGAGCCGCTGCGCGTCTGGGAGAAGGGCAACGAGGCCGAGATCAACGCCAAGATCGACGAACTGCTCTGGGCAGTCAACCTCGACCCCGCGGTGGTGCGCGAACGCCACTCGTACGAGTTCTCGGGCGGACAGTGCCAGCGCATCAGCATCGCGCGGGCCCTCGCCCTCGACCCTACCCTCATCATCTGTGACGAGCCGGTGTCCGCTCTTGACGTGTCCGTCCAGGCGCAGATCCTGAATCTTCTCCAGGACATGAAGGACCGTTACGGCCTCACCCTGATCTTCATCTCGCACGACCTCGCGGTGGTCAAGACCATCAGCACCCGCGTGATGGTGATGTACCTGGGCAAGGTGTGCGAGGTGGCCACACCCGACGACCTCTACCAGCGCACCCGGCATCACTACACCAAGGCGCTCGTCGCGTCGGTGCCGATCCCGGACCCCACGCGCAAGCCCGAGGGCGGGCGCATCCAGGGAGAGCCTCCGTCACCCATGAACCCGCCGTCAGGCTGCCGTTTCCGCACCCGCTGCCCGATGGCCAGCGAACAGTGCGCCAACGAGGAGCCCCAGCTGCGGGAGATCGCGCCGAATCACTTCGTCGCCTGCCACCACCCGCTCGGCTGACCCGGGTTCACTCCCCCGGCCAGCCGGGAACCCCGGCATCCAGCTGGACCCCCATGGTGTTCAGGAAGCCCGACACGAGCCTGTAGAACCCCGCAACGACGACAAGCTCGACGAGCACGTCCGGGGCGTGCACGGCTGCGAGGCGCTCCCACACGTCGTCCGACACGCAGTCGCCGGAGCACAGGTCGTCACACATGTCGATGAGGTCCCTGTCGGCGGCACTCCACGGGTGCGCCGAGGAGTCACCAGCGAGAGAGGAGATCTCGGCCTCGGTGAGGCCCTCACGCAGCCCGATGAGGGTGTGCTGCCCGAACTCGTACACGGAGCCGCAGTTCCGGCCCACGCGCAGGATCACGATCTCCCGTTCCCGGCCCGGGAGGAGCCCCTTGTTCAGGAGGAACCCCCCGAAGCGGTTGAACCGGGAGAGCAAGGCGGGGTGGTGGGCGAGGGTGCCGAAGATGTTGAGCGGCGTGCCGTCACCGCCGGCCATGGTCCCCTCGAGAACAGTCGCCACGGCGGGAGGCGGGTTCTCGACCGGCGCGATTCTCGGGATGTGCGGGCGCGGGATGCTGTCCATGCGACATCATTGCACTGTGGAGACGGGACGCAGGCAGTGACCGGGCCGACGCTCTTCCCGGAGTCGGGCGTGATCGTGGACAGGGACGGACGGGCCGAACTGGATCCGGCATTCATCGACTGGCAGGAGGCCGACTTGCTGCTCGCGCGGTTGACAGATGAGGTGCCGTGGGAACAGGCCGATCTCATCATGTTCGGACGCAGGGTGACCGAGCCCCGGATGTCCGTGTGGTTCTCCCCCGACGGGATCGACTACGTCTACTCCGGCACCCGGCGCGCCTCCCACCCGTTCACGCCTGCCCTCGCCGCTCTCCACCGGATGGTGGAGACGAGGACGGGAGCCCGGTTCAACTCTGCCCTCGTGAACCTGTACCGCGACGGGCACGACAGGCTCGGGTGGCATTCGGACAACGAGGAGTGCAATGGCCCCGAGCCCACCATCGCTTCGGTCAGCCTCGGGGCCGAGCGCTTCTTCGACCTCCGGCACAGGGACTCGGGCGACACACGTCGCGTCCTGCTCCCCCACGGGTCCTTGCTCGTCATGTCCGGCCGGCTGCAGGAATGCTGGGTGCACCAGGTCCCCGCGATGACCAAGGTGCGCGCTCCGCGGGTCAATGTCACCTTCCGCTGGGTGCACGGAGCCGCGCAGTAGGTTCGGGTGATGGACCGCGACATCCTCGACTTCGTCGTCAGGAACCGCACCGACTGGATGGTCGATGCGGCGAAGCTCCTCCACCACGTCGGCGACGACATGGTGCTCGTGCCGCTCACGCTCGCCCTGCTTGTCGTCGGGATGGTCGCGGGGCGGCGCACGGCCGCCACGGTCGCACCTGCAGTGTCCATGGTCCTCACGGTCGTGGTGGTGGGTCTGGCGAAGTCCGTGTTCGGACGCGGGAGGCCACCCGTGGCGGGACGCCTGGTGGAGGTCACCTCGGCCTCGATGCCCTCCGGTCACGCCGCCTATGCCGCAGCCATCGCGGGAGCCGTGTGGGTGCTGCTGTCCGGGCATCCGCGCCGCGCCCCCCTTAGGGCGTTCGCAGTGGCAGTGGCCGCATGTGCCGCCCTCGCCAGACTCGTGCTCGGAGTCCACTGGCCCTCTGACGTCGCGGCGGGAGCCGTGGTGGGGGCCGTGGTCGGCACCTGGGTCGCCCGCGTCGCGGTCCACCGCTTACAGTCGCGGGGATGAAGAACCTTTTCTCCCTCGACGGACGCGTCGCCCTCGTCACCGGCGGCTCACGCGGCATCGGATTCATGATCGCCCAGGGGCTCCTCGAGTTCGGGTGCAGCCGGGTCTACATCTCCTCCCGCAAGGCCGCCCAGTGCGACGAGGCAGCGCGCAGGCTCGGCGAGTTCGGCGAGTGCATCTCCGTTCCCGGCGACGTGTCCAGCATGGAAGGCATCAAGGCACTGGTCGCCGAGATCAGCAGCCGCGAGGGCGCACTCGACATCCTCGTCAACAACGCCGGTGCTGCGTGGGGCGAGTCCTGGGACACCTTCCCCGAGGCCGGCTGGGACAAGGTGGTGGACCTCAACCTGAAGGCTCCCTTCTTCCTCACCCGGGAGCTCACCCCCCTGCTGAAGGCCGGGGCGCGTGACGGGCATCTCGCCAAGGTCATCAACATCGCCTCCATCGACGGCATCTCGGTGAACATGCTCGAGACGTACTCGTACGCCGGCAGCAAGGCGGGCCTGATCCACATGACCAAGCGCATGGCCCTTCACCTCGCGAAGGACAACATCGTCATGACCGCCATCGCCCCCGGCGCTTTTGCCTCGGAGATGAACAAGGCCGCGAGGGACCACGGGGACGCCATCTCCGCGGGCATCCCGGCCCGGCGCATCGGCACCACGGAGGACATGGCCGGCGCGGCCGTGTACCTCGCATCGAGGGCCGGCGACTACGTGCTGGGTTCCACCCTCATCGTGGACGGCGGCGTCACCTACCTCAGGGGCTGACGACCCGTCACCGGCGGGGTCACCGGGCCCTCGCCTTGTGCCACAATGTCCGACCATGCAGGTCAACATCGGACAGGTCCTCACCAAGCGCGCCCACATCAACCCCGACCTGGAGGCGCTGTACGACGTCGCCGCGGGACGAAGGTTCGACTACCGGCAACTGAACAACCGCACCAACCAGGTCGCCCAGGCTCTTGCCGGCCGGATGAAGAAGGGCGACCGGGTCGCACTCCTCATGATGAACTCGCACGAGTTCATCACCGCGTTCTTCGCGGTCGCCAAGCTGGGCGGTGTGGTGGTTCCGCTGAACTGGCGCCTGGTGCCAGACGAGCTCGAGTTCATCCTGAAGGACTCAGGAACCACGGTCCTGTTCTACGGCGAGGAGTTCCTGCCGGCGGCGGCCGAGCTGCAGTCGCGCGGGTCAAAGACCGATGTCGCCCACTGGATCCAGGTCGGCTCGCCCGACAACACCGCTCCGTTCGCGGTCGGCTTCGACGCCATCGTCGATCCGCAGCCGCCCACGGAACCGGAGGTCACGGCGTTCGACGATGACCTGCTGTACATCATGTACACCTCGGGCACCACGGGACTCCCGAAGGGTGTCATGCACACGCACAGCACCCAGATGGACGCCCTGGTCACGCTCAATGCCACCAGTGACTTCTGCATCGGGGACCGCTACCTGAACCCGATGCCCCTCTTCCACGTGGGGGCCCTCACGCCGGCCATCGTCACCACGTACCGGGGACTCGCACAGATTCTGATGAGGGCGTTCGACCCTTCCAAGGCGTGGGAGCTGGTGACGTCAGAGAGGATCAACAACGCCCTCCTCGTGCCCGCCATGCTCCAGGCGATGCGAGTCACCTTCGATCCCGCGAAGCACGACAAGAAGACGGTGCGCTGGTTCCTCAGCGGCGCCGCGCCGGTGCCGGTGACCCTCATCAACCAGTACACGGAGATGGGCATCGAGATCCACCAGGTGTACGGGCTCACCGAGACGTGCGGTCCCGCCTGTGTAACCACCCCCGACGTCGCCATCCGCAAGGCCGGATCAACCGGCAAGAGTTTCTTCCACACGGACGTGAAGGTCGTGCGGCCCGACGGCACGGAGTGCGACGACAACGAGTCCGGCGAGATCGTCATCCGTGGCGGCCACATCATGACGGGGTACTGGAACAGGCCCGACGCCACCGCCGAGGCCATCCGCAACGGGTGGTTCCACTCCGGCGACATGGGCATCCGCGACGAGGAGGGGTTCATCTTCATCCAGGACCGCCTGAAGGACATGATCATCTCGGGTGGCGAGAACGTCTACCCCGCCGAGATAGAGAACCTCCTGCTCGGGTGCCCCGGAGTGGCCGACGTCGCGGTCATCGGGGTCCCCTCCGAGAAATGGGGGGAGTCCCCGATCGCTGTCGTGGTGCGCAAGGACCCCGATCTCGACGAGAAGTCCGTGCTGACGTTCTGTGACGGCAAGCTGGCCCGCTTCAAGATGCCCGTGGCCGTGCGGTTCGTGGAGATGATCCCGCGGAACGCCTCCGGCAAGATCCTGAAGAGGGACCTGCGCCTGCAGTTCCCTTCGCTCTGAGCGCCCGCCCCTAGACCGGCCGGAGTGCCGCCTGGGCGGCCTCGCGACGCTCGATCTGGCGCCTCGCGACCCTCCCGACACGCTCGATGAAGGTCATCATCTCCTCGCGCGCCTTCTCCGCCGTCGCTGACAGGCCTCCGACCTTGTCGATGGCCCATCGCCGGAAGACGAGGGGGACGATGATCCGCTCGTGGTGGATGGCGAAGTCGTAGATGCCGGCCGACGCGATGTGCTTGGCGTGCTCCGCAAACCCGGGGATGCCCACCCCGGGCATCTCGAAATTGGTGACCTGCCGGTGGAGCGCCTCCACGACCCCGGAGGGATCGATCTCGAGGGACCGCGTGACCAGGTCCCTGTAGAACAGATGGTGGCGGTTCTCGTCGCCTGACAACTTCATCATCACGTCGTACCCGACGGGATCGTCCAGCACCGTCCCGGTGTTGCGGTGCGAGATGCGGGTGGCGAGCTCCTGGATGGCCACGTAGCACATGCCGTCAACGGCGGTCTCGGGCTCGGGCACCACCGCCCCGCTCACCTGCGCCATGCGGCCGTCCTCCAGCACGTGAGGGTCGACCAGACCGCTGACGGTGATGTAGTCACGCATCACGATCGCGTGGCGGCCCTCCTCGGCGGTCCAGCGCTGGGCCCACTCCCCCCACGCCGACTTGCCGCCGAACATTCGCGAGATGGTCCGGGTGTACCAGGGAAGGTTGTCCTCGGTGAGGAGATTGACGAGAAGGGCGCTGCGTGCCCCTTGCGAGAGAGCCGACTCGCCGTGGGTGAATCCCTCCGCCTGAAGACGCGATGCACGCTCCCACGGGACGTGTTCGTGCGGGTACCACTCCTCAGCGGACTCGAGATGCCGGTTGAGAAGACGCTCCACCTCAGGCTCCAGTTCGCTCAGCAGGGCTGCGTCGTCCATCAGTCCACCCTAGGCGGTGGGAGTCCTCCGGACCGCCCAGGCCGGTGAACGATGCATGAATGTCTGCTCAGGAAGGCAGACCTGCCGCGATTCGGCGGTACTCGTGGACAGTCCCCCAGATGATCTCTTGCACCGGCCGGATGTCCGTGATGCGCCCCGCCACCTGGCCCGTGAGCGCGATGGAGGCCTCCATGTCGCCCCCGAAGTAAAGGTCCGTCGCCCTGCCGAAGACGGACAGGTTCACCTGCTCCTCGCGCTCGAGAAGGGTCGTCTTCTCGGTTCTGAGAGCCCTCAGCCCGGGCCTGCCGAACCTGTTCAGGAACACGGTGTCCGTCTCGGCGGCGGACACAATCGCGCTCTTCCAGTTGCCGTGGACGGGCGACTCCGCAGCCGCCACCATCCTCGTGCCCATCTGCACCCCGCCTGCCCCCAGCGCGAAGGCCGCGGCCATCCCCGCCCCGTCGGTGATGCCACCCGCGGCGATGATCGGCACGTCCACATGTTCCGCCACGAGGGGGACGAGCACCATGGTCGACACATCACGGGGATTCTTGAAGCCGCCACCCTCGCCGCCCTCGACAACGAGTCCGTCGACCCCTGCCTCGACGGCCTTCAGTGCTGACGCGAGCGTGGGAACAACGTGGAAGACGGTGAGACCAGCGGACTTGAGCTTGGAGGTGTACTTGGTGGGGTCGCCGGCGGACGTGGTGACGAAACGGACACCCTGCTCCACCACGAAGTCGGCGATCTGCGGGTCACGGACGAACGCCTGGGCGATGTTCACCCCGAACGGCCTGTCGGTGAGGCGCCGCATCGCGGCGATCTCGGTCTTGATGACGTCGAGCTCGCCCGACGATGTCTCGATGATGCCGAGCCCGCCCGCATTGGATACCGCTGACGCCAGTTGGCTCCGCGCGATCCAGCCCATCGGGGCCTGGACCACGGGGTAGTCAACCCCCAGCATCTCTGTGATCGTGTTCCTGATCGGTGCCGGCCTGTCCATGGTGCCCCCTCTGCGTCCTCCGACACCGTAGTGGAGGCCCGGTCTGTGCCGGCCAGCCCGGCCTGGGCAAGAATGGGCCCGTGGAGGGGATCACGCCGCTGCTGTCGACCACCCGGACGGATCCGCACCGCACGGCCGTGGATGACGGGAACACCAGCCTCACGTTCGCAGAGCTGGAGTCGCGTGCCCGCCGCATCGCGCACGCGCTCGCATCGTCAGGGGTCACCGCCGACAGACCGTGGGCGATCCTCAGCCGCAACCGGACCGAGTGGGTGGAGATGTTCCTCGGCAACACTCTCGCGGGAAGCAGGTACGTGCCCCTCAACTGGCATCTGACCGCGCCGGAGATCGCGTACCTGCTGTCAAACAGCGGTTCGACGCTCGTGGTCACGGAAGCATCACTCGAGGACACCGCCAGGGCCGCCGCGGCCTCGGTCGGCATCGACGCCTCGCGCGTGCTGGTGATCGGTTCCGGCTACGAGGAATGGCGCGACGAGAACGATGACGGACCCGTCGCCAACACCGTTGCCGGTGCTCCGCTGCTCTACACGGGCGGCACCACGGGGCCGTCCAAGGGCGTCGTGCGGCCGGACCAGGGCCTGCCCCTCGATCGCTGGTCGGCGGGAACCGCCATGTGGGGAGGCTTCGTCCGGATGCCCGAGACAGGCACCATGTGCATCACGACGCCGCTGTACCACGCATTCGGGTCGGGGGTGCTCGGTGCAGCCCTCAACCGTGACCACACCATCATCGTGGAGGACCGGTTCGACCCCCACCGCTTCCTCGACCTCGTCGCCTCCCGCGGCGTGACGAGCGCGCCCCTCGTGCCCACACTGATGGTGCGCCTCGCCAAGCTCGACGACGCCGAGTTCACCTCGCGTGACCTGTCGTCTCTGCAGTGGATCACCCACACCGCGGCGCCCTGCCCCCCGTGGGCCAAGCAGCGCCTCATCGACCTGCTCGGGCCGTGCATCGTCGAGTTCTACGGCAGCTCCGAGGGCACCGGGCCGGTCATCTGCACCAGCCAGGACTGGATGGAGCGGCCCGGCACCGTGGGTCTCCCGAACCCCGGTCTGCAGGTCTCCGTTGTCGACGAGAACGGCAATGACCTTCCGCCCGGTGAGATCGGCACCCTCTACTTCAGGCGTGGGGACGGTGCGCCCAGGTACCACGGGGACGAGGAGAAGACCCGCAGTGCCCAGCTGCCCGACGGACGCTTCACCGTGGGCGACATCGGGTACCTGGACGCGGACGGCTACATGTACCTGGTGGACAGGAGGGTG
>RFZO01000090.1 GCA_009920715.1 Actinomycetota bacterium
TGAGTCGCTGCTGTCGTTCCTGGGCCATGACGAAACGATAAACCCACGGGTGCCGGGACGAGCGAACACGCCGTGTTCGGGGGTGTGTCAACCCCGCAGGGCGATGACCTCGATGATGCCGGGGGCGGCGCGCAGTTCGTTCTGCACGTCCTCGGTGACCTCGGCCGTGGGGGCGATCACCATCAGTGCCGTGCCGGGGGTGAGCGCACGGCCCACGTCCATGTCGGCGATGTTCACGTTGTGGTTGCCGAGAAGCGTGCCGACGAGACCGATGACGCCGGGCCGGTCGTCGTTGCGCACCACCAGCATGTGGTCGCTCGGCGGCACGTCGGTGATGTGGTCGTCCACCAGCACGATGCGTGCCTGGCGGCGCTGGCCGACGAGGGTGGCTGCGATGCTGTGCGTGCCGGCGCGGAGAGTGACGAGGTTGACGTAGTCGCTGTTGCCGGCGCCGGCCACCTTGGTCTCTTTCACCTTCACACCGAGCTTCTCGGCGATCTGCGGCGCGTTCACGTACGTGACCTGCTCGTCCACTCGGCCGCCGAAGAACCCCTTCATGGCGCTGAGCGTCAGCAGGCTGGTGTCGTAGGCACCGATCTCGCCGGTGGCGATGATCTCCAGCTCCGTGATGTCGGTGGCCGCGGCAGACGCGAACAGCGAACCGAGGCGCTCTGCGAGGGGCAGGTACGGCTTGATCGTCTCGTTCGCGTCGGCGGCGGAAATGTTCACCGCATACGGCACGAAGTCGCCGGCGAGCGCGAGGTTGATCTGGTCGGCGATGTGGTCGCCGGCGCGGTCCTGGGCCTCGGTGGTGCTGGCGCCGAGGTGCGGCGTGACGACGATGCCGTCGATGCCGAACAGCGGGGAGTCCGTCATGGGCTCCTTCGAGAACACGTCGAGAGCGGCGCCAGCGATCACTCCGTTCTTGACGGCGTCGGCGAGGTCGGCCTCGTCCACGATGCCGCCGCGCGCCACGTTGATGATGCGCAGGGAGTTCTTCGCCCTTGCCATGGCCGCGGCGTCGATCAGGCCGACAGTTTCCTTGGTCTTCGGCAGGTGGATTGTCAGGAAGTCCGACTGCTCGACGAGCGTGTCCAGGTCGACCAGTTCGATGTTCATCGCCCGGGCCCGCTCCTCGCTGACGTAGGGGTCATACGCCATGATGCGCATGCCGAATCCGGCAGCACGCTGGGCGACGAGCTTGCCGATGCGTCCAAGCCCGGCGACGCCGAGGACCTTGTCGAACAGTTCCACGCCCTCCCACTTGCTGCGCTCCCAGCGGCCCTGCACGAGCGCCGCGTGCGCCTGGGGGACGTTCCTCGCGACAGCCAGCAGCATCGCCATGGTGTGCTCTGCCGCCGACACGATGTTCGACTCGGGGGCGTTCGCCACCATCACGCCGCGGCGGGTGGCGGCCTCGATGTCCACGTTGTCCAGGCCGACTCCGGCGCGGCCGACGACAATCAGGTCCGGGCCGGCGGCGAGCAGCGCATCGTCGACATTGGTCGCGGAGCGCACCACCAGGGCGTGGGCGCCCTTGATCGCCTGCCGCAGCTCCTCGGGGGACAGCCCCACCCTCACGTCGACCTCGTGACCGGCTGCGCGCATCTTGGCGAGGCCGCTCTCGGCAAGTTCTTCGGAGACAAGAATCCGGGGCATCAGACGATTCTCGCCGTTTTGCGCCTAGATTCCACGGTGCTTTACAGACTGTTAACGCAACAACCGGACCGCATGTCACACCTCTTCCTCTCCCCCGAATGGATCGAAGCCGCCCGCGGCATCCGCGAGCGCCACGAGGCGAACATCCCGTCAATCCCCGTGTCCATCCGCATCAACGTGGTGGCCATCGGGGTTCCCTTCGGCGACGGCACGGTCCGGGCCCACATCGACACCTCCGCCGGCGGGCTCAGCATGGACCTCGGTGCCATCGACTCGCCCGACGTCACCGTCACCACCGACTACGACACCGCCCGGCAACTCTTCGTGGAGCAGGACCCGGCGACCACC
This sequence comes from Actinomycetota bacterium, assembly GCA_009920715.1. Classification (GTDB taxonomy): domain Bacteria; phylum Actinomycetota; class Acidimicrobiia; order Acidimicrobiales; family Ilumatobacteraceae; genus UBA2093. Next base: position 2,008 of record RFZO01000090.1, read on the forward strand.
ATGCAGGCGTTCATGAGCGGGCGCATCAAGGTGGAGGGCGACATCACGCGGATCATGGCCCTGCAGATGTCGGTGCCCCAGGACGACCGCGCCGACATCGTCGCCGCGGAGATCCGCGACATCACGGCGTGACGGTGTCCCCCGCCAGCGTGCGGTCGGTGGGCCGCAGCCGGGTGGCGAGGAGCGTGGCGAGTGCTGCGGTGCACACGCCGCTCATCAGCGCGTACGCGTAGCTCTGCACGACGCCGCTCGACGCCGTCATCTCGTGGATCGAGATCATCACGGTGGAGCCGAGAACGGCCCCCATCTGGCTGAGCAGCTGCTGCATTGCGCCCGCAACCCCGACGGTGTCGTCGTCCACCGAGTTCGCGACGAGCGCACCGAGCGCAGGCCCGGCGATGCCGAAGCCGACACCCGAGAGACCGAGACCGAGTGCGATGAGGAAGTCAGGCGATGACGCGTCGATCGTGCCGAGAATGACCATCGACGCCACGATGCCGAGGGCGCCGACCACGCCGGACACCCTCTCGCCCACGCGCATGGTGAAGAAGCTGCCGAGCGGAGCGGTGATGGAGAACGCGAGCGGCCGGGCGATGACCAGCCACCCGATGTGCGCCGGGGTGAACCCGAGCCCGATCTCGAGCATCTGGGGCACCACGATGAAACCGCCCATGTAGGCGAAGTTGAGGAGCGACTGGATCCCGATGGGAAGAATGATGTTCGGCGTGCGCAGCCACTCCAGCGGCATCAACGGCGCCGGCGCCACCCGCTCGATGCGCACGAACATCCACAGGGCGAGGACCGACGCGACGGCACTGCCGATGATCCACGGCGACGTCCAGCCCCACGAGTGGCCGCGGTTCACCGAGAGGAGCAGCAGGGTCGCGCCGAACGCGAGGGCCACGGACCCCTTCACGTCGAACGTGACGTCCCGCGACCTCGACGTCTGCGGGAGGAGGCGCCACGCGAGCAGCGAGGCACCGACCAGCAGGGGCGCCTGGATGACGAAGATCATCTGCCAGCCGATGGCCTGCACGAGCGGCCCGCCCATGACCACGCCGAGCACCGGCGCGCCGGCGGTGGTGAAACTCCAGAGTCCGAGCGGACGGACTCGCTCGTGCGGCTCGAAGAGACGGTTCACGTACGCCATGGCGGCGGGACCGGTGGCGGCGCCCGCGACGGCCGAGAGCAGACGGAAGAGCACCATGGACGGACCGCTCCAGGCGAAGACCGTGGCCCCGGCGAAGATCCCGGAGAGGAACAGTCCGTAGACGTACACCTTCTTGTGCCCGTACAGGTCGCCGATCTTGCCGTAGGCGGGCCCGACCACGCCGAAGGCGAGCATCGGTCCGGTGATCGACCAGTTGAGGGTGGTCACCGACGAGCCGAGGTCCTTCGAGATGGTCTCGAGCGACACGACGAGAACCGTGATGGTGGAACTGGTGGTGAAGAGCCCCGCGAGGACGACGATGAGCGTGGCCCACTTGCGGGTGATGCCCATCCGGCGCGCCATCCGGCGCGGGATCATCGCCGTCCAGGCGAGGATGGACACCTCGTCCACGCCGCCGAACTCGACCGCGACGGACTCGCGGCCGTGCGGCCTGAGTTCCTCTTGTTCTTGGCGCGGGCGGGGGTTCATGGGGCAACCAACGAGGGTAGTGCCCTAGCTCTTGACCTCCGAGGCCATCTTGTTGAGTGCGACTGTGAGTTCCGCCACGCCCCATCTGTCGTTCTGGTCGATGCTCTCCGCGCGCTCCCAGCTCCTGATGCGGGTGACCTCGCCGCCCTTCACGAAGAATGTCTCGCCGGTGAACTCGCACTTCGCCGAGGACAGGTACGCCACGAGGGGCGAGATGTTGGCCGGGTCCCACTCGTCGAACGCGGCCTTGTTCTCCGGCTCGGCGATGCGGTCACCGAGCCCGGGGGTGGCCATGGTGAGACGCGTGCGCGCGGCGGGCGCGATGGAGTTGCTCTTCACGTTGTAGCGGGAGAGCTCCTTGGCGAGGATCTGCGAGAACGTGGCGATGCCGGTCTTGGCTGCGCCGTAGTTGGACTGGCCGGGGTTAGCGAAGAGACCGGACGTTGACGAGGTGTGCACGATGTTGCGCGGCTTCGTGTTGCCGGCCTTGTGCTGCTCGCGCCAGTACGCGGCCGCCCAGCGCGACGGCGCAAAGTGGCCCTTCAGGTGCACGGCGATGACGGCGTCCCATTCCGCCTCCGTCATGTTGACGAGGACGCGGTCGCGCAGGATGCCCGCGTTGTTGACAAGGATGTCCAGGTCGCCGAACGTCTCGACGGCCATGTTGACCATGCGCTGGGCACCCTCCCAGTCCGCGACGTTGTCGTAGTTCGCGATCGCCTCGCCGCCCATCGCCTTGATCTCGTTCACGACCTCCTGCGCCGGGGTGGCGTCGTTCCCCGTGCCGTCGTTCGCGCCGCCCAGGTCGTTCACCACGACCTTTGCGCCCTCCGCCGCGAAGAGCAGCGCGTGCTCACGGCCGATGCCGCGGCCTGCGCCGGTGATGATCGCGACGCGTCCCTGAAGTTCTCCCATGGTCTCCCCCTCTGTCGTTGGAACGTTCCGTCGGCGAGACTAGGGGAAGACGAGGTCGACGGTCTTACCGACGATCACGCGGTCGAAGTTCTTGACCTTCTTGCCGTCGATCTGGGCCTCGCGCAGGCCGCGCTTGCCGTCGCCGGTGACCTTGCCGATCACCATCCCGTACTTCTCGAGGCGTTCCTTCACCGTGGCGAGGTCCTTGCCGTAGATGCTGGGGATGAGAGTGGTCTGCTGGCCCACCGACACGGTCACGGTGACGGTGCCGCCCTTCGCGAGTTTCTCCCCGGCGGCGGGCACCTGGGCCGACACACGGTCGGCGGCGATCTCGGGGTGGGGCTTCTTCTCGCCCTCGGCGAGCACGAGACCCATGCCGGTGAGCTTCGATGTCGCCTCGGCGACGGTGATGCCGGTGAGGTCAGGCACGTCGCGCAGCGCGGGGCCGGTGGAAACGTTCACCGCGATTGTGGTGCCCTTGACGACGGAGTCACCCGCCTTCAGCGCGGCCTGGTCCGGAACGGACCACGACACGACGGTCCCGGCTGGGACCGACTCGTCCGGCACGTCCACGGGCGCGGCCTGGAGACCCAGTTCGCCGAGCTTGGCCTTCGCGGCGTCGGCGGTCATGCCGGTGAGGTCGACGAGCTCGGAGAGCGTGGGGCCCTCGCTGACGACGAGGGTGAGGGTGTCGCGCTTGGCGACGTTCGCGCCGAGGACCGGGTCGGTGGAGATGACCTGGCCGGCCTGCACGGAGTCGCTGCGCTCCATCCGGACGACGATGCCCCACCCGAACTTGGCCACCTGGTTGCGCGCCTCGGCCTCGGTCAGTCCCGCCAGCTGCGGCACGGGGTTCTTCGGGTTGAGGACGGTGAAGTACGCCCCGGTCGCCCCGCCGCCGATGACAGCAACGAGCAGCGCGGCAACGACGATTCGCACCCCCCACCGGCGTTTGCGGGGACGCTGCGCCGGCTCGGTGGGATCCTCGGCGGAGAGGCGCTGCAACTGCTCGATGTCGAGGGTGACGGGACCGGTCTCGTCACCGCCGATGACGAGCGGCGTGCCGCCCGACGGGTCGGGCGTGCGCTGCGTCCCGCGCGGGTTCGTGATGTCGACCTCGCCGATGTTCGGTGTGGTGCGGATGAGGATCGGGCCGCTCGGGGCGTCGTTGTCGATCGGCGCCACCTGCGAGAGGTCCGGCCGCGGTGTGGGTTTCGACGGGTCGGACTTGGCGACCTCCTCGTCGAAGAGCCCGGTGCCGACGACGTCGATCGGTGTCGGGCGCGGCAACTTCTCCGCGGCGGCGACGAGTGCCTGACCGAACTCGCGGGCCGTGTACCGCTCGCCGGCGGCGGGCCGGCCGGCACGCTCGAGCACAGCGGCGAGGGCACCGAAGTCCGCGCTGACCGGCAGCAGCTTGTCGGCGCGGGCAGCGAACGCCGCAGCGGCCGTGTCGGCGGCGAACGGGGCCTGGCCGGTCATGGCCTCGACCAGCACGAGAGCGAGCGAGTAGATGTCGGACGACGCCGTGCGGGGGCTGCCGTCGGCCAGCTCGGGGGCACTGAACAGGGCCTGGTCGAGGGTCAGCGAGTCCACGGGGCGGAGCGGGGCCCCGAACCCGACGATCCGCACCCTGCGGTCCAGGCCGAACACCAGCCTGCTGGGGCGGATGTCGCCGTGGACGATGCCCTGCTTGGCGGCCGCATCGAGGGCCCGGCACACGTCCACACCGACGATCAGGGCCTGGCTGGGGGTGAGCCGGCGGCCCCTGTCCAGGAACTCCCTCAGGGACCCCCCGGCCAGCCGCTCGGCCACGGTGTACACGTACCGCTCGCCGTCGAGGGTGGCATCACCATGGTCGTACACCGTCTCGATGCAGGGATGGCTGAGGCTCTCGGCCACGGCGCACTGGGCCTCGAACACCGCGAGCGCGTCGGACGATGTGGTGGAGCCGAGGAGAGGGTCGACAAGACGGGACAGGGGCGCGATGCGCACGGAGACCAATTGGGTCGAGGAGAGGTCGGTGGCGTCGAACTGCATCGCCCCGGCGTTCGCAAGGGTGGCTTCCGAGCGGAGGTCACCGATCAGGTACCGCCCGCCGAGGACGGTGCCGGGCATGTGTGCTGCGTCCCTCATGACCCGAAAGAACCTACAAGGTGACCGGTGCACGGGTGTGGCGAGGCCCCCGAACTGGGAGAATGGGAGGGTGAGAACCCCCAAGAACAAGCAAAATCTCGTCGTTTCCGTGGGGGTGGGCATCGGACTCGCGATCGTCGTCATGGGACTGAACTCGGCGACAACGGGGCGCGAGGCTCAGCGCATCCCGGATGTGATCGAGAGCATCAACCCGGGCCCGGGCGACGAAGTGCTGCGTCAGAGCCAGGTGTTCGTTGACCTCATGGAGGGTTACAACGCCGTGCTCGTGCTCGACGGAATCGAACTGCCCGTCACGCGTCTCGACGAGATCTCGCAGGGTGCCAACCCGCGGCCGGGCGCCCAGGTCGACATCCCGCCGACAGCCATCTACGACCCGGGCAACTTCACCATCAGCTACCTCCCCCAGGAGGGTGCACCGATCGAGGAGTTCTCGCAGGGTGTCCACACCGGGAAAATCTGGTACTGGAGGATCACCGACGACCGCTCGAAGGCCAAATCGTTCTCCTGGGAGTTCTCCGCGAACTGAACCCCCTCGGGCCGCTCAGGCGGGCAGTTCCCCCGTGCGCAGGAGGGTCTCGAACCCCGCCTCGTCGAGCACCGGCACCCCCAGTTGCTCGGCCTTGGTGAGTTTGCTGGCGCCCGGTTCGGCCCCGACGACCACCGCATAGGTCTTTGCACTGACGCTTCCCGGGCTCTTGCCCCCTCGGGCCTTGATGGCCTGCTCGGCCGCCTCCCGCGAGAAGTTGGCGAGGGTGCCCGTGACGACAACTGCCTTGCCGACGAGCGTCTGGGGCTCGTTGCTGACCTCGACCCTGCCGAAGTCGACGCCCGCAGCGCGCAGCTTCTCGATGATCGCCGAGTTCTCCGGGACTGCGAACCACGACACCACCGATGCGGCGATGACACCGCCGACCCCGTCGACAGCCGACAGTTCGTCGACCGACGCGGCCATGATCGCGTCGAGCGTGCCGAAGTGCGCGGCGAGCGCCTCGCTGGCCGAGGGACCCAGATGCTTCACGCCGAGTGCGGTGAGGATCTTCGGCAACGGGCGGGTGCGCGATGCCTGGATGCCGTCGACAAGGTTGGTGGCACCTTTCTCCGCGAAACCGTCGAGCGTCATCAACTGGTCGACGGTGAGCGAATAGAGATCACCTGCGTCGCCGACTAGGCCCGCATCGGAGAGAGCAAACACCGTGCGCTCGCCGAGGCCCTCGATGTCCATGGCGCCGCGCGACGCGAAGTGAATGATGCGCTGGTCTCGCTGGAACGGGCACGACGGCTCGACGCACCTCGTGTCGGCGACATCCTCTTCCTTCACGAGAGTGCTGCCGAGAGGACAAGGACACACCGTGGGGAACACCCACGGTTTCGTGCCACCGGGGCGCAACGAGAGAACGGGGCCGACCACCTCGGGAATCACATCGCCCGCCTTGCGCACGACGACCGTGTCACCCGGGCGCACGTCCTTCAGTGCCACCTGGTCGCGGTTGTGCAGGGTTGCCATGGACACCGTGGAGCCCCCGACGAACACGGGCTCCAGCACGGCAAACGGCGTGGTGCGGCCCGTCCGCCCGACGGACACCTGGATGTCGCGCAGGATGGTGTTGCGCTCCTCCGGAGGGAACTTGAAGGCGATTGCCCAGCGCGGCGCGCGTGCGGTGAAACCGAGCCTCTCGCGCTGGTCGAGGTTGTCGAGCTTCACGACGACACCGTCGATCTCGTAGGGAAGGTCATGGCGGTGC
>RFZO01000010.1 GCA_009920715.1 Actinomycetota bacterium
GGCATGTTCTCCGGCCCGAGCTGACCGTGCAGTTCTCAGTCTGGGCGAACAGTGCCCATCCGTGGGCAGAGGTGCGCGACTTCGCGCTCTTCGCCGAGAGCGAGGGGTGGGACGGCTTCTGGTACGCCGACCACTACATGCCGAACACCGTCGACGGTTCGCCAGCCGGGGGCAACTTCAACGAGTGCTTCAGCGTGCTCTCGGGTCTTGCTGCGGTCACGTCGCGCATGCGGCTCGGCTCCCTGGTCACGCCGACCACCATGAACCACCCCGCCCTCATTGCCAACCGTGCCGCCACCATCGACAACATGTCGGGTGGCAGGTTCGTGATCGGCATGGGTGCCGGCTGGCAGGTGAACGAGCACAAGGCGTTCGGCATCGAGTTGTTCGACGCGAAGGACCGTGTTGACCGGTTCGCGGAGGCGATCGAGATCGTGTCCTCGATGCTCGCGAACGACCGCACCACTTTCTCCGGCCGTCACTTCACGATCACTGATGCCCCGTGCGAGCCGAAGCCGGTGCAGAGACCCCTGCCGATACTCGTCGGCACGGGAGGGCCGCGGATGCTGCGTCTCACCGCCCGTTTCGCGCAGGAGTGGAACACGTGGGGAACACCGGAGACCACGAAGCCCGTGATGGAGCGCCTTCTCGTCGCGTGCGAGAAGGAGGGCCGTGACCACGCCACCGTGCGCAAGTCGGTGCAGGCACTCTTCTTCATCGCACCCGACGACGCGACAGCGGCGAAGATCAGGGAGAAGGCCCCGGCCGACCGGGCGGTCGTCGGAACGATCGAGCGCCTGAACGAGGCCGTTGCGGAGTACGCGGTGCTCGGGTTCGACGAGGTCTGCGTTCCTGACTTCACGCTCGGTGCCACGCCCGAGGCCCGGCGACAGTCCTACTCCGCGTTCATGTCCGGGGTTGCGGCGAACTTCCGCTGAGTGGCGGCCGGCGACGCGGCCGGCCGCATCAATCGGGGAGTGTCACCTCGATCGTCGGCACCGTGGTCGACGGCATGACAGTGACCGGCACGGTGGTCGGCACCGCCGTCATGGGTGTCGTCCGCATGCGGGCGGCCGGGGACACCTTCTGTCGCGCACTTGGCGAGAACGTGGGGATCAGCAGCCCGCCTTCCACCGCGAGCACCGTGTTCTTCGCGCGTTCGGGTGCGAGCACCACCGTGGTGCTGGCCGCGCGCGAACCGTCGCCACCCTTGTATGTCACCTCGATCGTGCGGCTGTCGACCTGGTCGACATCGAGTCCGTCGATGACAAGGCTGTCGCCGGCCCCGACAGTCGCCGACACGAGGTTGGTCTCCCCGGCAACCGACACGCCCACACCGCGGTCCGCCGACGCCCGGACCACGGCACCGTTCTGGAGCAACCTGATGACGGGGTCCGATGCGCGCGTGGCTCCGACGAGACCGGTCGGCCCCGCCCCGGTCACCTTCAGGTCGGGCTGGCCGGCGCGGCGCACGAGGATCGTGGAGGCACTGGTGACGGCACCGGCCGCCGCCGACCGGAGCTCGATGCCGGCCTCGAGGATCGCCGCCGGAAGCGACACGGTCACGGAAGGGGCGGCGACCGGCACCGAGGACAGTGACTTCCCGAACGCAACCGTCGCACCATCGATGGTGCTCACGACGCTGCTCCCGAACACCTCGAGCGTGCCCCCGTCGCCGGCATCGACGAACACATGCAGCCCGCGCGACGAGTCGGTCGACGTGACGGTCACGGTGGTGTCGGCATCGTCAGCCGGTTCCGTGCAGAACCCGCACGTGAACGGGCCCATCCGTGCTGACATCGGGGTGAGCTCGAGGGTGCCTGTGGAACCCGTCCAGTCCACCGTGCCGCCCCCGGGCCCCGTGCCCCACGCGTACGACCACTCGTTGCCCGGCGAGACGATGATCTCGGTGCGGCGGCCGGGATGGTTGTTGTCGTACGCGTGGATCACGTACGAACCGCCCCTCTCGGTCACCGCGAACGGTGCCACCGAGTGACCGGAGCCGCCCGCGTACATGCCGAGGGTCTGGCCGCTGTCGTTCGCGAGCCCCACGATGAGGTCGTCCACGATCTCCAGCGGGGAGCGGAGTCGCGACTGTCGTGCCACATCGGCGACCTCGGGCAGGAACTGCGTGGCCCACCAGTGCGCGATGGACCGGGAGAGTCCGGGGTCGTCCCGGTCAAGCTCGGTTGCCGTCGCAGCGCGCTCCGAGTAGTCGGACGGCAGGTCATAGCGCAGGAACAGACGCATGCTGAGTGCGGCCATCCCCTCGCACCGGCCGTTGGCGATGGCGGTGTTCCACTCGTCGAGTTGCTGGACGGTGCGCGGCCGCATCACGCACGAGGACTCGTCACCCGGCAGGCAGACGGCCGAGTGCCCGAACAGGTCGATCATGGTCTGCAGGCTGATGTTGTCGTCGGCTGCCGGCGAACGCCCCCAGTTAGCGAAGGCGAACCCGTCGGTGCCCATGCGGAAGCCGCTGTCGGCGCACAGTGTGCCCTCGCCCAGGTCGGTGGTGACGATGTCGGTGCACCGACGGTCGAGCCGTGCGAGAAGGTCGGCCGCCGATTCGTCGGCGGGCTCCGAGGTCACGGTGCCGCGCCCGGGCGACGAGCAGGCGGTCGCGACGAGCAGGAGAGACACGAACCACGGCCCGTTCCGACCCCGTACCCGGCGCAAAGCACGTCCCCCCACAGCCCAAGTAGTAGAACTGACCGGTGGCCGGCGAGCAAGTCAAGACCCAGATCAGCACCCCCGTGATCGTCGCGGTGGGCATCCTCGCCGGGTTCCTCTCGGGGATGTTCGGGGTGGGCGGCGGCATCCTCATCGTCCCCGGTCTCGTCATCGTGGCCAAGATGGACCAGCGTCTGGCCCACGGCACGTCTCTCGCCGCGGTGCTGCCGATCGCACTGTCCACCTTCTTCACCTACCTGTCGCATGACCACGTCGACTGGCCGGTGGTGTTCTGGCTGGCCCTCGGTGCCGTCACCGGCGCCGTCGTCGGCACGAAACTGCTCCACGTCCTCCCGCACCGCAGCCTCGCCATCGGGTTCTCGGGGATGCTCCTCGTCACGGCGGCTCGCCTGTTCATGGGCAGCAGCGGCACCGGCCGGTCGGGTGTCGACGCCGTCATGGCGACCGCTCTCGTCCTCGTCGGGTTGTGCACGGGCATCCTCGCCGGTCTCCTGGGCGTGGGTGGCGGCGTGGTGATGGTGCCCGCCATGATGGTCCTCTTCTCGATCCCGCCGGTCATGGCCAAGGGAACCTCCGCAGGGGTCATGATCTGCACGTCGATATCGGGGACGCTGCGCAACCGGAAGAAGAACAACGCCGACATGCGTTCCGCGGCCATCCTCGGGTGCTCGGGCATCCTCGCCGCCATCGGCGGCGGCTGGATATCGGCACGCATGGACGACACCCTCTCCAACGTTCTCTTCGCCTGCCTCCTCGTGGTGGTGGCGGTACGGCTGTTGCTCGAGGTGCGCAACTCGCACTGAGTGGGGTAGAAACTCCGCATGGGTAAAGACCGTCTCGTCGGAAAGGTCGCGTTCATCTCGGGTGGCGCGCGCGGAATGGGGGCCTCCGAGGCCCAGCTCTTCGTGGAGGAGGGCGCGAAGGTGGTCATCTCCGACGTGCTCGACGCCGAGGGGGAGAAGACCGCGAAGCGTCTGTCGCCGGACGGCTCCGTGTGCAGGTTCGTCCATCACGACGTCACGAGCGAGCAGGGCTGGCGCGACGCGATCGACTTCACAATTGCGGCGTTCGGCCAGGTGGACGTCCTCGTGAACAACGCGGGAATCTTCGAGCGCGGCACGGTGCTCGACACGTCCCTCGAGGCATACCGGCGCACCATCGACATCAACCAGGTCGGTGTGTTCCTCGGCATGGCGTCAGTGGCGCCCCACATGACGGCCCGCAAGACCGGCAGCATCATCAACATCTCCTCGGTCGCCGGGCTCGACGGCACCCCCGGCTTCCTTGCGTACGGCGCCAGCAAGTGGGCTGTGCGCGGCATGACGCGCGGCGTGGCCAAGGAGCTCGCGCCGTTCGGAGTGCGCGTCAACTCCATCCACCCCGGCATCATCGACACCCCGATGCTGCAGACCTTCGACGAGGCCGGCGAGGGCGTTCGCGAGATGGTCCGCACCCGCATCCCCCTGGGCTTCGAAGCCGAGCCCATCCACGTGGCACGTCTCGCGCTGTACCTGGCCAGTGACGACAGCGCGTACTCCACGGGTTCCGAGTTCAAGGTTGACGGGGGCTGGAGCGCATGAGCATCCTCGGCACACGCGTCGTCCGCATCGAGGACCCCCGCTTCCTCCGCGGCGAGGGCACGTACATCGCCAACCTCCCGCTCGACGGTGCCGTGCACATCACGTACGTGCGCTCGACAATGGCGCACGCGCGCCTTCTCTCCGTCGACACGGTGGAGGCGTCCTCGATGCCCGGTGTCCTCCATGTCTGGACGGCCGCCGATGTCGACCTGGCGCCCGCACCGCCGGCGAACGGCATGATGAACAAGGGCATCCGGTTCCCGTTCGTCGCCGCGGACACCGTGCGCTTCGTGGGAGACATCGTCGCGGTGGTCATCAGCGAGACGAAGACGCAGGGGCTCGACGCCGCCGAGGCCGTCATCGTGGACTACGACCCGCTGCCCGTGGTGCTCGACGTGGACGAGTCGCTGGGGGACACGGTGGTCCTCCATCCCGAGGCCGGCACCAACGTGGTGCTGAAGTTCGCCAACCCCGATGACACCGACATCTTCGCGGGATGCGAGGTGGTCGTCGATCTCGTCATCGAGAACAACAAGGTCGCCACCGCCCCCATGGAGGTGCGTTCCTGCGCCGCCCGCTGGGAGGGTGACACGCTCACGCAGTGGGCCTGCAGCCAGGGAGCACACGGGGCGCGCGACGGCATCGCGGACGCTCTCGGAGTGGAACGCTCGAAGGTCCGTGTCATCACTCCCGACGTGGGCGGGGGTTTCGGCGCGAAGTCGGGCGTGTACGCCGAGGAGATCATGGTCGGCTGGGCCGCACGCCGGCTGGGCCGCCCGGTGCGGTGGACCGAATCGCGCACCGAGAACATGCTCAGCATGGGGCACGGCCGTGCCCAGCGCCAGCGCACGCGGATGGGCGGCACGAAGGACGGCCGCATCACCGCGTACCGCCTGGACGTGGTGCAGGACGCCGGCGCGTACGCGAAAGCCGGGGCCGTCCTGCCGTACATGACCAGGTTGATGGCCGGCGGGGTGTACGACATCGCGAAGGTGCAGTTCGAGTCGCACTCGGTCGTCACCAACACGTCACCCACAGTCGCCTACCGCGGCGCGGGCAGGCCCGAGGCCACTGCCGCGATCGAGCGCACCATCGACGAGTTCGCCCGTGCCTGCGGGATCGATCCCACCGAGGTGCGCCGGCGCAACTACCTGCAGCCGTCCGCGTTCCCGCTGGTCACGCCGATGGGCGCCAAGTACGACAGTGGCGAGTACGAGGCCGCGCTCGACAAGGTGCTCGCCGCTGCCGACTATGCGGGACTGAGGGCCGAGCAGCGCCGGCGCCGCGAGTCCGGTGACCCCGTGCAGCTCGGCATCGGAATCAGCAGTTACGTGGAGACCACCAACCCCATGGGGAGCGGCGAGTACGGGGCCGTCGAGATCACTGCCGACGGCGGCGCCATCGTGCGCACCGGCTCATCGTCGCACGGCCAGGGCCATCACACGGCCTGGGCCATGATCGTGAGCGAGGCCACCGGCATCCCGATGGAGAAGATCGAGTTCCGCTTCGGCGACACCCAGGACGTTGACCACGGCGGCGGCACCGGTGGTTCGCGCAGCCTCCAGGTCGGCGGGACTGCAGCAAAGCTCGCGGCCGAGGCGGTGATCGAGAAGGCGCGCCAGCTCGCCGCCGACATGCTGGAGGCGGCCCCCGAGGACGTGGTCATCGACACCGTCCGCGGTGCGTTCCACGTGCAGGGCTCGCCGCAGCCGGCGCGCACCTGGACCGAACTTGCTGCCGTCGCCACCGAGCCGCTCTTCGCCGACGTCGACTTCGTGCCCGAGGGCTCCACCTTCCCGTTCGGCTCGCATGTGTGCGTGGTCGAGGTGGACACCGAGACCGGGTCGGTCGCTGTGGTGCGCCACGTCGCCTGCGACGACGCGGGCACCATCATCAACCCCCTCATCGTGGACGGTCAGGTGCACGGCGGTCTCGCCCAGGGCATCGCCCAGGCGCTGCTCGAGGAAGTGGCGTACGACGCCGACGGCAACCCCGTCACGTCGAACTTTGCCGACTACGGGATCATCAGTGCCGCCGAGTTGCCGTCATTCGAGCGCGTGGTCATGGAGACACCCACCCCTCGCAACCCGCTGGGTGCCAAGGGAATCGGCGAGGCGGGCACCATCGGCGCCACGCCCGCGGTGCACAACGCGGTCGTCGATGCGGTCAGCCACATGGGTGTCACGCACATCGACATGCCGTGCACGTCGTTCCGCGTGTGGTCGGCCATCCAGGCCGCCCGCTGACTCTCAGCCCGTCGCACCCACCGGGGCGGTCTCCGCGGCCGGCTTCATCGACAGATGGGCCCTCGCCAGCCACGCCCCCGTGCCCACCAGGAGGATCATGATCACCGCGGTGGTCAGGAAGGCGGGCGTCCTGCCGAACGCGCCGTAGGTTGCGCCCGCCATGGCCGCAGCGATTCCGCCCGTGATCGTCTGGAGCCCGCCGAACAGACCCTGTGCACTCGCGAGCCTTTCCTGCGGCGCCACCATGGCCACTGCCGCCGCACCGCCGGTGATGGTGAGGCCGTCGACAATGCCGTGGAACACGCCGAACCCGAGCATCGCGTACGGGGAACCGAGCACCCCGTACATCGACATGAAGAACGCGGCGATCGTGAGACCGGTGATGCTCGCCCGGAACGGTCCGTACTTCTGGGTGAGGCGCCCGCCGACGGGTCCGAGGAACAGCATGGGCAGGGCGAAGAGCGAGATGCCGAGGTTCGCCACCCAGTCGGCGGCCTCCATGTCGTCCATCATCACCGACCAGAGCGCGTCGAAGGTGCCGATCATGAGATAGAGCGCCAGGCCGATGATGACCGCGCCGAGGTAGGGCCTGATGCGCAGCAGGTCGAAGGCGAGCCTCTGGGGCGGGACCTCCCCGGTGGCCTCCTGCACGTGCAGACGTGCCAACCCGAGGCCGACCACCACGAGACCGGCGTTGCAGATGAGGAACGGTGCGGCGAGGCCGAGGGCCCCGACCGTCACGGCAGAGAGCACGGGACCGATGGAGAACCCGCCCACGTCGAAACTGACCATGCGCCCGAGGTTCGTGCCCATCCGGCCCGGGTCGGCGAGGATCACGACGCGTCGCACCGCGGGGTACACCATGCCCGCACCGATCCCGGCGATGAGCCGCGCCGCGAAGAGCACGGTGAAGCTGGTGCCGAACCCCATCATCAGGTTGCCGACGATCTCCACGCAGATGCCGAGGAGGATCATCCGCTTGGCGTTGCCCTTGTCGGCGAACGGTGCGAGGAAGATCTGCGAGATGAAGCCGGCGAGGAATCCGACGGCGAGGATGAGACCCAGTTGCGACTCGCTCACCCCGTACTCGTCGCGGAAGTCGTCGAGGACGGTGAACATGGTGCCGTAGCTCATCGCACCGAGGCCCGTGGCGAACTGGAGCATGAGGACCGTGCGCTTGTTCATGGCGGGTCAGGCGAGGGTGGTCCGGAGGTGGACGACGAGGTCGTCCCACGACCCCCGCAGGCCGGGGTGCAGTTCGTACGCGGCGACGTCGTCGATGCGCACCCACCGGATGTCCTCGGACTCCGCGTTCGCCTCGTGCGCGCCGGGATCGACGGCCGTGTGGGCGATGACAGTGTCGTACCGCCAGTTGCCGTGGTTGTCCGAGTAGATGCCCTTCACCTCGAGGTGGGTTGGCTGGATGCCTGCCTCCTCGTAGGCCTCGCGGGCCGCGGCGGTCACCGAGTTCTCGTGGGAGTCGAGCGCGCCGCCGGGCAGTGCCCACGTCCCACCGCCGTGCGTCCACCCGGCCCTCAACTGCAGCAGCACGAGCGGTTCGGGGGTGTCGGTGCGCACGAGAAGAAGGCCGGCGGCACCGTTGACTCCCCAGTGGCGCTGTCCGCAGTCGCAGTACACCCACCCGTTCCCGTCGCCGATCGCCACGTCCCGATGATGCCATAGGGTGTGCCCATGGAGGCAACCAGGCTCACCGGTGTGCTGGGGGCACGGATCGACGGGATCGACGTGCGCACCCTCGACGACGAAGGACTCGCCCGGTTGCGCGCTCTCGCGTGCGAGCACGAGGTCATCTGCGTGAGCGGCCAGTCACTCACCCCGCACGAACAGGTGGATTTCTCCCGTCGTCTCGGTCCCGCCGCCGAATCACCCTTCATCGAGCCGAGCCCCGACCACCCCGAGGTGATCAAGGTGCTGAAGGAGGCCCGCGACGGCGATGCATTCAATTTCGGCGGGGCATGGCACAGCGACTTCAGCTTCCAGCCGAACCCGCCCTCGTTCACGGTGCTCCACGCACTCGACATCCCGCCGTGGGGAGGGGACACGTGCTTCTCGTCCATGACCCGTGCGTACGACGCGCTCTCGGCGCAGCAGAAGGAGGAGTTCCTCACCCTGCGCGGGGTGCACACCGCCCGCGACGCCTACTCGCCGAAGATGCAACCGGTCCACTCGGGACTGAGCGGCATGAACATCGTGTGCGACGAGTCGGCCCACGAGGTCACCCTGCACCCGTTGGTGCGGGTGCATCCCGAGACCGGCCGCACCGTCCTCTTCTACAACCGGGCGTACGTTCGCGACATCGCCGGCATGGACGACGAGGACGCGAAGAAGCGGCTCATGGAATGGCTGCATCTCCACACCACCGACGCCAGGTTCGGCTACCGCCACAGGTGGACCGTCGGCGACCTGCTGATCTGGGACAACCGCTCCACCCAGCACTACGCATTGAATGACTACGCCGGACAGCGCCGCGAGCTGCACCGCACCACGGTTGCCGGCGAGATCCCCATCCCGGCCTGATGCCGTTCGACTGGCGCACCGCCACCGACGAGGAGGTGGAGCACCAGTACTCGCCGTCCCGCCACGCCCTGCGTCCGCTGGACGAGTACTTCGTGCAGTACCGCGAGCGCAGCGCCCGCTGGGTGGGTGTCGACACGGTCGTCCCGGGCCGGCCGCTTCTCGTGTACATCCACGGCGGCTACTGGCAGAGGCTCTCGGCCGCCGACTCCCTCTTCAACGGCGATGATGCCGACGCACACGGCATCTCGCTGCACGCGGTGGAGTACACGCTCGCCCCGTCCGCGACCGTCGAGCAGATCGTGGAGGAGTGCATCGACGACGTGGAGAGGGTCATCGCGGGAGCTGCCGCGCCGCGTGTGGCGGTGGCGGGGTGCAGCGCCGGGGCCCACCTGGCCGCGATGTGCGCCATGTCGCCCCGTCTCGCCGGCCTGGTCGATGTCGCCGTGCTCCTCAGCGGCATCTACGACCTGCGGCCCGTGGTGCGCATCTCCGACAACGCGGCCCTCGGTCTCGATGCGGAGCGTGCCACGGCGCTCAGCCCCCAGTTGCTGCCGCTCGGCCGGTTCGCGCGCCATGCGGTCGTGGCGGCCGGGGGTCACGACCCCGCCGAGTTCGTCCGCCAGTCGGCCGAGTTCGCCGCACGTCTCGCGGATCTCGACGTGCCGACGGTCAACCTGGTCGTGCCGGAGCGGGACCATTTCGACCTGCCGTACGACATCTTGCGGGAGGGCACCGCTCTCGGCGACCATGTTCTCAAGCGGTTGCTCGGGTGAGCGGCCGGGGCGGGCACGGAAAGCGGCACCAATGACGACAGCAACGTGGGACCAGTACGAGGACGAGGCACGGCGACTCGACGCGGCCGACCCCCTCGCCGCCGTGCGCGCGCGATTCGACATCCCGGAGGGCATCCTCTACTTCGACGGCAACTCGCTGGGCCCGCTCACGCACGAGTCGCGCCGCGTCCTGCACCGCACCATCGAGCATGAGTGGCGCGAGCGCCTGATCCGCTCATGGGACGAGGACTGGCTGGCCATGCCCTCCCGTGTGGGTGACCTCATCGCCCCGCTGATCGGTGCGGCGCCCGGCACCGTCATCTGCGCGGACAACACCTCGATCAATCTCCACAAGGCTCTCATGTCAGCGGTTGCAATGAGGCCCGGCCGCGACGAGATCGTCGCCGACGTGAACAACTTCCCGACTGACATCTACATCGCCCGGTCCGTCGCCGAGCAGCACGGGATGACGCTCACGCTCGTGAAGGCGTCGCAGATCCCCTCCGCTGTCAGCTCGCGCACGGCCGTGGTGACGGCAACCCATGTCGACTACCGCAGCGCGCACATCCTCCACGCCGACGAGATCACGGCCGCCGCCCACGCCGCCGGCGCGATGGTGGTGTGGGACCTGGCCCATTCGGCAGGTGCCGTGCCCGTGGACCTGGCGGGTCTCGATGCCGATCTCGCCGTCGGTTGTGGCTACAAGTACCTGAACGGCGGGCCCGGGGCGCCTGCCTTCATCTATGCCGCCCCGCGGATCCTCGCCGACGCCACCCAGCCCCTCCACGGCTGGTGGGCCCACGCCGAGCCGTTCGCTTTCGAGACGGGCTTCCGGCCGGCTGTCGGAATCAAGCGGTTCCTGACCGGCACGGCCACTGTTCTGTCGATGAAGTCACTGGAGGCGGCCCTCTCGGCATTTTCGGGCGTGACCATTGACCAGCTGCGGGCCAAGAGTGTCAGCCTCACCGAATTGTTCATCCGGATGTGGGATGAACAGTTGCAGACTGTTGGCTACACGCTGGGGTCTCCGCAGGACCCTGATCACCGTGGAAGCCATGTGGCGCTTGGGTTTGCGGGCGGAAAGCAGCTGGTGGCGGACCTGGCCGGAGCGGGGATCATCGCCGATTTCCGCCCCCCGGACCTGGTCCGGTTCGGCTTTGCCCCGCTGTACAACACCCATCTCGAGACCGTCCAACTGGCGCGAAAACTGGCGGAACTGGGCTCCGCCCATTGAGTTTCCTGGAAACCCATGGGTAGGTTGTTCCAACTACCCAGATAGGGCAGCACCCGCTGCCATTCATCTCCAAGGAGAAAACATGAAGAAGAGCCGTGTGCTGCGCGCATCTGCGCTGCTCATCGGTCTGTCGCTCGTGGGCGTTGCCTGCGGCGGCGACGACACATCATCGGACACCACCGCGGCAGCGGGCGGCGACGTCACCTGTGACGGCCTGAAGATCGCATTCTTCGGCGCGCTCACCGGCGACGCCGGCAACCTCGGCCAGAACATCAAGAAGGGTGTCGACCTCGCGGTCGCCGAATTCAACGAGGCCAACCCGGGCTGCCAGGTCGGCATCGAGGCCTATGACTCCCAGGGCGACCCCGCCCAGGCTCCGGCACTCGCCGACAAGGCCGTCGCTGACGCGTCGGTCGTCGGCATCGTCGGCCCGGCATTCTCCGGTGAGTCCAAGGCTGTCAACGGCAAGTTCGACGAGGCCGGTCTCCCGATCGTGACCCCGTCGGCCACCAACCCCGACCTCGCCAACCAGGGCTGGAAGATCTTCCACCGCGCCCTGGCGGGTGACGACAAGCAGGGTCCCGGCATCGTCCAGAAGATCACCGCTGACGGCAAGGCCAAGGTCGGCGTCATCGATGACAACTCCGAGTACGGCAAGGGTCTCGCCGACATCGTCCAGGCCGGCCTGGGCGCCGCCGCGGTCGAGATGAACAGCCTCGACCCCGAGGGTTCGGACTACTCGGCCATCGTGACCGCCGCGAAGGACGCCGGCGTTGACGGCATCTTCTTCGGTGGCTACTACGCAGCCGCGGGCAAGCTCGCCAAGCAGCTCAAGGACGGCGGCGTCGACGCGCAGCTGTACTTCGCTGACGGCGTGCTCGACGTCGGCTTCATCGAGGCAGCCGGTCCGGCAGCCGAGGGTTCCATCATCATGTGCCCCTGCGCACCGAAGGACTCCAACGCTGACTTCCTGGCCGCCTTCAAGGCCAAGTTCAACGAGGACCCGGCGACCTACGCCGCCGAGGCCTACGACGCAGCCACCGCTTTCCTCGACGCAATCGCGGCGGGCAAGCAGGACCGCGCCTCCATCCTCGAGTTCCTCAAGACCTACGACAAGGCTGGCGTGACCAAGCAGATCAAGTGGGACGAGAAGGGTGAGGTCGCGGGCAACGCGATCTACGCCTACACCATCGAGTCCGGCGCGATCGTCGGCAAGCCCGGCCTCATCGGCTGAGCCACCGGTCCAACCAAGACACTCAACGCGACCGGCCGGGGAATTCGTTCCCCGGCCGGTTTCGTTTATCCTGAGTTCACCTGAATTGGTATCCGCATGCGTGACTGGCTTCTCTACCGAACCTTCTGGGACCTGACAATCACCGGTCTCGCTCTCGGGTCCATCTACTCCCTCGTCGCCCTCGGCTACACGCTCGTCTACGGCGTGTTGAGGCTCATCAACTTCGCCCACTCCGAGATCTTCATGGTGGGCACCTTCGGGGCACTGATGGCCTCGCAGGAGTTCCTCGGCATCCCCATGCTCGAGGACGGCGGCTACCCGTACCGCACCGGGTTCATGCTCCTCGTGTTCCTCGTATTCATCCTCCTCTGCGCCATGGTCTTCTCCGGGCTCGGGGCCGTCGCCCTGGAGCGCGTGGCATACAAGTCGTTGCGCGGCAACGGCGACCTCTTCGGTGCGGTGGTGCTCGCGTTCCTCACCGGCTTCGTCGTGAGCATGGTGTTCGTGGACGACACGCTCGCCAACGTGATCGTCGCCGCCATCCTCACCGCGCCCATCACCATGGGCTACATGTCACTCTTCCGGCGGGGCAAGCAGTCGCCTCGCCTCGCCTTCCTCATCTCCGCCATCGGCGCATCCACCGCCATCGCCGAGGCGATGGCCATCTGGGGCCCGGAGAAGCGCGAGCAGTACCAGACACCGCGCATTCTCGAGAAGGACGTGCTGTTCTCGTTCCTCGGTGCGGACGTGCGGGTCGACAACGTCATCGTCATCGTCGGCGCGTTGCTGATGATGGTCGCACTCACCCTCTTCGTGAACAAGTCCCGGCTCGGCCGCGGCGTGCGGGCAGTGGCCCAGGACGCAGAGACCGCCCGCATCCTGGGCGTCAACGTGGACATGATCATCCTCGTCACCTTCGCCCTCGGCGGCGTGATGGCCGGCGGCGCCGCAATGCTCTTCACGCTGGTCTACGAGCAGAGCCGCTTCAACATCGGCTTCATCCTCGGCGTCAAGAGTTTCACCGCGGCCGTCCTCGGCGGCATCGGCAACCTGAAGGGCGCGCTGCTCGGCGGCCTCGTGCTGGGGCTGGTCGAGAACTACGCATCGGCCGTCTTCGGAGGCCAGTGGAAGGACGTCGTCGCGTTCGTGGTGCTGCTCGTCGTGCTGATGTTCCGCCCCACCGGTCTGCTCGGCGAGTCGCTGGGGAGGGCCAGGGTATGAACCCGGTCGTCCGCTCCCTCCGTCAGGTCGGTGCGTCCCTCGCGGGGGCCAAGGCAGGCCTGGCGTCCCGTTGGAACGCCATGGGCCCGACACAGCGGCTGTCCGCGTACGTGCTCGGCGTGCTGGCGCTCTACCTGGCGCCGTGGTGGACCGAGATCCCGTTGCTGGGTTCGATTGTCGACACCCCCGGCACGCAGTTCACCACCGTTCTCTCCGACCGCGTCATCATCTTCGTGCTCGTCGCCCTCGGACTCAACGTCGTGGTCGGGCTCGCCGGTCTGCTCGACCTCGGGTACGTGGGCTTCTACGCGGTCGGTGCCTACACAACGGCCATTCTCACCAGCTCGCACGCGTCTCTGCCGTGGCTCCTCGCGCTCCCCGTCTCGATTGCGGTGTCCATGGTGTTCGGTGTGATCCTGGGTGCCCCCACCCTGAGGCTGCGCGGCGACTACCTGGCCATCGTCACGCTCGGGTTCGGCGAGATCATCCGGCTCAGCGCCAAGAATGCCGAATGGCTGGGCGGGAGCCGGGGCATCAACGACATCAAGCACCCTCCGTCCATCGGGCCGCTGAAGTTCGGCGTGGTCGACCCCAAGCCGTACTACTGGCTGGGTCTCACCATGGTGTTCGCGGTCATGTTCCTGCTCCACCGTCTGGAGAACTCCCGCGTGGGCCGGGCATGGGTGGCCATCCGTGAGGACGAGGACGCTGCGGAACTGATGGGCGTGGACACGTTCCGATTCAAGCTGTGGGCCTTCGCCATCGGTGCCGCCGTCGGCGGACTCGCCGGCGTGCAGTACGCGGGCAAGGTCGGCTTCATCAACCCCGACAACTTCCCGTTGCTGCTCTCCATCCTGTTCCTCGCCGCCGTCGTGCTCGGCGGGTCGGGGAACATGCACGGCGCGATTCTCGGCGGAATCCTCGTGTCGTACCTGCCCGAGAGACTCCGCAACTTCCAGGACAAGCGTGTGTTCGTGTTCGGCGTTGCGCTCGTGCTGGTGATGGTGTTCCGTCCCGAGGGACTTCTGCCGAAGAAGGTCGGCACCAGGAAGGCAGTTGCCGCTCCCGGCGAGGGGGGTGCACAGTGACGAACGACGTGCTCCTCCAGTTCAGCGACATCACCATGCAGTTCGGCGGCGTCACCGCTCTCAGCGAGGTCACCATCGACATCCACCGCGGCGAGATCCTCGGGCTCATCGGGCCGAACGGTGCCGGCAAGACCACCTGCTTCAACGTGATGACCGGCGTGTACAAGCCGACCAAGGGGACGGTGCGGTTCGACGGGCAGGACATCGTGCCCCTGAAGCGCTACGAGATCACGCTCGCCGGCATCGCCCGGACGTTCCAGAACATCCGCCTCTTCGGCAACATGACCGCTCTCGAGAACGTCATGGTCGGCGCCGATGCCCGCAAGGCGTCGTCAGTCGGCGGTGCTTTGCTGCGCACCCCGCGCCAGCGCGCCGAGGACAAGGAGTCACGTGACCGCGCCATGGAGCTGCTCACGTTCATGGGCATCGCCGACCGCGCCGGCGACGCCGCGCGCAACCTGCCGTACGGCTACCAGCGCCGCCTCGAGATCGCCCGGGCCCTCGGCACCGAACCGAAGCTCCTGTGCCTCGACGAGCCCGCCGCCGGCTTCAACCCCGCCGAGAAGCAGGAGCTCAACGAGCTCATCCTGAAGATCCGCGAGCAGGGCTACACGGTTCTCCTCATCGAGCACGACATGAGCGTGGTCATGAACGTCAGCGACCGGGTCGCCGTGCTGGATTTCGGGCGCAAGATCGCCGAGGGCCTGCCGGCCGACGTGCGCGCCAACCCGGACGTCATCGCCGCCTACCTGGGAGTGCCCGATGCTTCTTGAGGTGAGGGACCTTCACGTCTTCTACGGACGCATCGAGGCCCTGAAGGGCATCTCGTTCGGGGTGAACCAGGGCGAGATCGTCACGCTCATCGGTGCGAACGGTGCGGGAAAGACCACCACCATGCGCACCATCTCCGGTGTGCGCACGGTCGCACAGGGCAGCATCTTCTTCGAGGGCCGTGACATCACCGGCATCGCACCGCACGAGCGGGTGAAGCTGGGCATCTGCCAGGCGCCCGAGGGCCGCGGAATCTTCCCCGGAATGACCGTGCGCGAGAACCTCGAGATGGGAACGTACGTGCGGGGCGGCAAGGACTCGCAGAAGTCGGCCGACCTCGAGCACGTCTTCCATCTGTTCCCGCGGCTGAAGGAGCGCATTGACCAGAACGGCGGCACCCTGTCGGGCGGCGAGCAGCAGATGCTCGCCATCGGCCGCGCCCTGATGAGCCGTCCGCGCCTGCTCCTGCTGGACGAGCCGTCGATGGGGCTTGCCCCGATGCTCATCGCCCAGATCTTCCAGATCGTGCGCAGCATCAACGAGGAGGGCATCTCCGTTCTCCTCGTCGAGCAGAATGCCACGCAGGCACTGCGGGCCGCCAACCGGGCGTACGTGCTGGAGACCGGGTACGTCGTGAAGTCGGGTAGTGGCTCGGAACTCCTCGATGACCCGGCGGTGCGCGCCGCCTATCTCGGCGGCTGAGACGTGCGCGTGCCCGTGCTGAGGTCCGGTGTGGTGTCACTTGCCGCTGTTGCGCTCCTCGGGGCATGCGGTGCCCGCGACACCGACGGTGCCGGTGAATCGTGCGCAGGGGGGACGGTCACCGTTCTGGCCGCGAGTTCGCTTGGGCCGGCACTCACCGAGGCAGGTGCGGCGTTCCGCGAATCAACCGGGTGCGACGCGGATCTGCGTGTCAGCACAGGGTCGTCCACCTCGCTCGCGGGCCAGATCGTGGGCGGGGCCCCGGCAGATGTGTTCGTCGCCGCCGGCGAGAACGCGGCCCGCTCTGTGGTCGATGCGGTGGACGGTGCGGGGGAGCCGTTGCTCTTTGCCGCGAACGTCGCCGCACTGATGACGCGTGATCCTTCCGTCGCTTCAGTCGGGGATCTCGTCACGGCCCGTTCACGCGGGGTCACGGTGGGGCTGTGCGTGTCGAGCGCGCCGTGCGGGGCGCTCGCCGACGAGGTGCTCGCCAAGGCGGCCCCCGGTTCCACACGGGACCTGATCGTGTCCACCGAGGCTCCCTCGGCGGGTGACCTGAGGGCAAAGATCATGATGGGGGAGGTGGACGCGGGCGTCGTGTTCGCGAGCGACTGCACCGGCGTGGCGTCACCCGTCAGGTGCTCGGACATCCCGGCCGCGCAGAACTCGCGCGTGGGGTACTACGCCGTTGCCCTCCGCGCGGACCGTGCGTCACAGGAGCTCGTGCGGTTCCTCGCCTCTCCCGACGGTGCCGAGTTCCTCGGCGGGTACGGTTTCCTCGCCCCGTGACAACCCGCCGTCGTTCCCGCACGCTCACGTTCCTCGCCGCGCTCGCCGCCGCGTTCGTGGTCCTCCCGCTGGTGGGTGTGGCAATCCGCCTGCCGTGGTCGGATGCGTGGTCGCTCGCGACGTCGGCAACCGCGCGCCGTGCTGCATGGGTGTCACTGCAGACGTCCGTCGTCGCCGTTGTCGCGGGCATCGCGCTGCTCTCCGTGTTCGGGCGAGGCGGCGTGATCGGCCAGCCGCTCCTCGAGTGGTGGGGGGTCAGCATCACGTTCACCCGCACGGCCGTCGTCATCGCACAGGTCTTCGTGTCCATCCCGTTCCTCGTGCTTGCGGTCGAGTCGTCGTTCCGGCAGCTGGACGCCGGCCTGGAGGACGCGGCCCGCACGCTTGGTGCGTCACCCATGCGGGTCTTCGTGACGGTCGCCCTTCCCGGCGCCCGTCCGGCGATCGTGGCGGGGGTCGCGCTTGCGTGGGCACGCTCCATCGGGGAGTTCGGGGCGTCCATCACGTTCGCCGGCAGTTTTCCGGGCCGCACCCAGACGCTGCCGATGTCGGTGTACGAACTGGTCAGCACCGACTACCCGGCGGCTCTCTCGGTGTCCTTCGGGATGATGCTCGTCTCCGTGCTGGTCATCGCGTCGCTGCGCGGCAGGTGGATGGTGGCACGGTGACGCTGCAGGTCGACGCCACGTTCGGTCGCGGCGGGTTCAGCCAGCGGCAAATCCACCCTCCTCCACACGGTGGCGGGCATCGACAGGGTCAGGTCGGGCCGGATCGCTCTGGACGGGCGGGTGCTTGACGACGGCACCACGTTCGTGGAGCCGCAGGACCGTCGCTGCGTCGTGGTGTTCCAGGACCTGCGTCTGTTCCCGACCATGTCGGTGCTCGACAACGTGGCCTACGGACCCCGCAGCCACGGCGCCCCCAGGGCCGATGCCCACACGAGGGCGCGCGAGGCACTCGCCAAGGTGGGGCTGGCGGGGTTCGAGGGGCGCAGGCCAGACGGGCTCAGCGGGGGGGAGCGACAGAGGGTTGCCATCGCGAGAGCCGTGGTCACCAACCCCGCGGTCCTCCTGCTCGACGAACCGTTCGCTTCGGTTGACGCGGACTCCAGGCCCGGGTTGCGCGAGGTGCTGCGCGGTGTCCTCACCGGCTCCGAGGCGCGCACGGTCATCGTGTCCCACGACCCGTCCGACATTGCCGACCTCGCGGCCACGGTGGTGCGTCTGTAGGCGGACAGACCCGAGAATTCATCTCCTCGTTCACCCCGCGTTCACCCGCAGGTCGGTTCGCCGTCAGACGGCACTGGGAAACTTCTCGGCGTGACAGACACCGCCACAACCCCCGAGCGGCGCCAGTTGACCACCAACTACACCCTCGTTGACCGGGTGTTCCGGGGTTCGATGACGGCGGGGGCGCTCTTCTCCCTCGTTGTGCTGGCCCTCATCGCGGCGTTCCTGCTGTACCGGGGGTTCGAGATCTTCTCCGACTTCGGGTTCTCGTTCATCACCGGCGAGATCTGGAACATCGGCGACCCGATGGACACAAGCACGGCCGTGCTCGGCATCGGCGCGATGCTCGTGGGCTCCGTGCTCACGGCCTTCATCGCCATTCTTCTCGCCGTCCCGTTCGCGATTGCCGCGGCTTTGTTCATCGAGTACTACGCGCCGAAGTCCGTGCGCACCGCGCTCACCGCACTGCTCGACCTCGTTGCCGCCATCCCGTCGGTCATCTTCGGCATCTGGGGCTATGCGGTGCTCCTCCCCATCGTGGAGGACTGGTCCGTGCCCCTCGAGCGGTGGCTGGACTTCATCCCCATCTTCGATGTCCCCTCGGGCATCTTCGGCCGCTCGCCGTTCCTGGCCGGGTTGCTCCTCTCCCTCATGATCACACCCATCGTCACGTCCGTCGCGCGCGAGGTGTACGGACAGGCCCCGCGCGACCTGGTGGACGCGTCGTACGCGCTCGGCGGCACGAAGTGGGGGGCCATCCGCAATGTCGTCCTGCCGTTCGGCCGCAGCGGACTGGTGGGCGGTGCCATGCTCGGTCTCGGTCGTGCGCTGGGCGAGACGGTCGCCGTGTATCTCACACTGAACCTTGTGTTCGACATCAACTTCAGGATTCTCGGGTCTGCCGGCGGCAACGTGGCATCACTCATCGCCACGAAGTTCGGCGAGGCCACCCCCTACGAACTCAAGGCTCTGATGGCCGCCGGCCTCGTGCTCTTCCTGGTGACCCTGCTCGTCAATTTCCTCGCCACCGTCATCGTCAACAGGAGCCGCCGGATCGTATGACCACCGCACTCGCGTCCACGGCGGTCCCCGCGCAGCGGCGTCCCTGGAACCGCAGGCGCCAGACCGTGGTGCGCTCGGGGGTCCTTGTCGTCGCATCGCTGGCGATCAGTTACGGACTCACCGAGACCACGGAGCTCGGCGGCATCCTCGGTTTCTACCTCGGACTCGCCCTGTGCCTGCCGGTGCTGGTGTTCGCCGAATCGATCCGTCACGGATGGAACGTCGCCGTGGACAGGATCGCGGCCGCCGTCATCGTTGCTGCGTTCGGCGCTGTCCTCATCCCGTGGGCGTCCATCTTCGTGACCGTGTACCAGAAGGGTTCCAAGGCCTTCCACGCCGGCTATCTCACCGAGGACATGCGCACCACGCCGTCGAGTGACCCCCTCCAGTTCGGTGGCGTGGCGCACGCGATTGTCGGGACCCTCATCATGGTGCTGATCGCATCGGCGATCGCGGTTCCTCTCGGCATCACGGCCGCGGTGTACATCGTCGAGGTGAAAGGTCGCTTCGCCGGCTTCGTGCGGTTCCTCACACATCATCTTCTTCGGCGGCTTCAGTGCCTGGGCCGGTGCGCTCGCGTACGTCATTCTCATGCTCCCCACGGTTGCACGCACCGCCGAGGAGGTGCTGAAGCTGGTGCCCGACGAACTGCGTTCCGCAAGCTACGCCCTCGGTGCCAGCCAGGCCCGCACCACGTTCCGCGTGGTGCTGCCCACGATCGCGTCGGGCCTCGTCACCTCGGCCATCCTGGGCATCGCGCGCGTGGCCGGCGAGACAGCCCCGCTGATCCTCACCGCCTCCTACTTCGTGGCCACCAGCACCAACCTGAACGAACCCATCGCCAGCCTGCCCATCTACATCTTCTCCAGCCTCGGACTCGGTGACGCCAACGCGACCACGCGCGCATGGGGCGGATCGCTCGTCCTGCTCATCGTGGTCTTCGTCCTCTTTGCCCTGGCCCGCACCCTCAGCACCCGACTCACGAGAAAGTGAACCGTCACATGGACACACCGAACACCGATTCCACCGAGGTCATCAGCACCTCCGTCCCCACCGAGACGACGGTCATCGAGGACCGCACGCGCCGCAACGCCGACAACCTGGAGGTCAAGGGCGGCGGTGGGCTGGAGACCCGCGGTCTGCACGCCTGGTTCAACAAGCACCACGCACTCGCCGATGTCTCGCTGCACTTCCCTGAGAACACCGTGACCGGCCTCATCGGTCCGTCGGGCTGCGGCAAGTCCACCTTCCTGCGCATGCTGAACCGGATGCACGAGTTCATCCCCAGGGCATCGATGGCGGGCGAGGTGCTGTTCGAGGGAAGGGACATCTACGCCACCGACGTGAACCCCATCGAGATCCGCCGCCGCATCGGCATGGTGTTCCAGAAGCCGAACCCGTTCCCCGCCATGAACATCGGCGAGAACGTGATCGCCGGCCTGAAGCTGGCCAAGATCAAGGTGAAGGACAAGGACACCCTCATCGAGGAGTGCCTCACCCGTGCCGGGCTCTGGAAGGAAGTGAAGGACCGTCTCAAGGCCCCGGGTGGCTCGCTGTCCGGGGGCCAGCAGCAGCGCCTGTGCATCGCCCGTTCGCTCGCGCTCCAGCCCGACGTGCTTCTGCTGGACGAGCCGTGCTCTGCGCTCGACCCTGGCTCCACGCTGCGCGTTGAGGAGACCATCGTGCAGCTCTCCGAATCCATGACCGTCGTCATCGTCACGCACAACATGCAGCAGGCGGCCCGCGTCAGTGATTACTGCGCGTTCTTCCTGTCCGACGGTGGACCGGGCCGTCTCGTCGAGGCCAGGGCCGCTTCGGCTGAGGGCCGGTTCACCGTCTGTTCACCCGATCATCGTCGACGGTTCAGTGAGCGGAAGGGTTCGCGTCAAATTGGTCTCGTACCTTCTCCGTGGGACACACCACTAACCCCAAGGAGAACACCCAAATGAAACTTCGTCGTCAACTCGCGGTGGCCGCGGCTCTCGCGGTCGCAAGCACCGCAGGCGTCGCTGCCCCGGCAAGCGCCGCGGCAATCGGTGGAGGTGGCGCAAGCTTCCTCGCCAACATGATGGACATCTGTGCAGCGCAGTACAACCGCAACACGGCGTTCAACACCGGCTCCGACACCGTGACATACGCGTCCGTCGGTTCGTCGGCAGGCCGCACCGGATACGCCAACGGCACGTACAAGTTCGGCGGCTCCGAGTCGGCCTACACCAGCGGTGCCCCCGCCAACCTGGTCTACGTGCCGCTCGTCGGTGGCGCAATCGCCATCGGCTACCGCGTCGACGGTCTCTCGCCCGCGAACGCACAGGTGCGCCTCACCGGGGAGCTGGTGGCGAAGATCTTCGCCGGCCAGATCAAGAACTGGAACGACCCGGCAATCGCAGCCGTGAACAAGGCCACCACCGTCGCGCAGAAGCTGTCTGTCTCCAAGTTGGGCGTCACCGTGAGGGCACGGAAGGTCGCCTCGAACGTCACGTTCACCGTGACAATGACGAAGGCCGCAGCCACGAAGTACCGGAACGCAAAGGTCACCATCAGTGCGGCAACGCTGGGCGGCGAGACCGCCTCCGTGCTGAACCAGAAGTACACGAAGGTCATCTCGAAGTCCACGGCGTACAAGGCGAACACTTCGTACTCGGTGAACGTCGGTAGGAACGCCATCGGCATCCTCGCGGTCGACAACATCAAGGACGGCGAGACCATCACATTCCCTGACCTTGCCATCCGCGTGGTCAGCCGCAGCGACGGTTCCGGCACCACCAACAACTTCGCGAACTACCTCAACAAGTCGTTCCCGGACATCTGGACCAAGCCCACCAGCGACACGTTCGCCACGGCGTTCCCGGGCACCATCCCCACCGATGGTTCCTTCCAGTCGGCCCGCGGCAACGAGGGTCTCGCGAACTACGTGCGTGACAACAACGGTTCCATCACCTATGCCGAGCTCTCCTTCCTGGAGGAGCGGGGCGTGAAGGCAGCCGCTGTCAGCAACCCGGCGGGTCGCTTCGTGTCGCCGTCGCCGACCACCTCGGCCGCCTGGCTCGAGGCCGCGGAGGTTTCGACAGAGGGTCTCGTCACCCAGAACTACGCGAACACCGCCTCGGATGCGTACCCGATCAACGCCGTCTCCTACGGCCTGTCCAGCTCGGCATCCAGCACCGACAACCAACTGGTGAAGCGCTTCTTCAGCTACTTCATCAACCAATGCGCCCCGAAGAACGCGGCCGCCGCCGGGTACACCCCGCTGACCGGCGCGATCCTCGAGAAGTCCAAGGCGCAGCTCGCCAAACTGAACGGCGGCGCATAACAACCTCCCCCCAAGGTTGACGGAGGGCCCGGGCGCAAGCCCGGGCCCTTTTCGTTGTGCGGGCGCAAGCCCGGCCTTGATGGGTCGTGCGAGCAGAAGACCGGGTCCTCGCAGTAGTAGTTTTCTCCCGATGAGCGAGCAGACCGACACGCAGCACGCGTGGCTGAACCCCGAGGATCTGCAGGCCGTCCGCAACCAGGTGCCCCTCGTGTACGTCGACGCCGTTCCGGTGCGCACCGACCACGACGGCACCGTCACCCACGTGGGCATGCTGCTGCGCCAGGCGGCCGACGGCACGATCAGCCGCATGGTGGTGTCGGGCCGGGTCATGCTGAACGAGCGCATCCGGGACGCCCTCATGCGCCACCTGGAGAAGGACCTTGGCCCCATGGCCTTCCCGCGGCTGCCACCCGAACCCTCGCCGTTCACCGTGGTCGAGTACTTCCAGGACCCGTCCGTGTCGGGCTTCTACGACCCCCGCCACCACGCGGTCAGCCTTGCGTTCGTGGTGCCGGTCACGGGCGAGTGCCACCCCACCCAGCAGGCACTCGACCTGGCGTGGTTCACGCCCGAGCAGGCAGTCAGCACAGATGTCATCCGCGAGATGACGAGCGGACACGACCGCCTCATCCGGCTCGCCCTTGCCTCCGTGGGACAACTGCCCTGAACTAACTTTTGGGTCGTGCCAGAGGGTGACACGATCTACAGAGCGGCCGCGGCACTGCGCACCGCGCTCGTCGGCCACACGATCACCCGTTTCGAGGCGCAGCGACTCGTCGGCCCGTCTCCCTCTGTGGGTGCGGCTGTCGAGCGGGTGGAGAGCCAAGGGAAGCACCTGGAGATCGTCTTCGACGACGGGATCGTGCTGCACTCGCACATGCGCATGACCGGGTCGTGGCACCTGTACAGGCCGGGGGAGAAGTGGCGCAAGCGTCGTCACCAGGCCCGCGCCGTCATCTCCACCGCGGAGTGGATCGCGGTGTGCTTCAACGCCCCGATCGTGGAGACATGGCGCGAGGCCGACCAGAACCGCCATCCGCGTGCCGGCCGGCGCGGGCCCGACCTGTGCGACCCGTCCTCCGACCTTCACGAGTGCGCCGCACGTCTCCACCATTACGACCGGCCGGACGTCACCATCGCCGAGGCACTGCTCGACCAGCGCGTGATGAGCGGCATCGGCAACGTGTACAGGTGCGAGGTGTTGTGGTCGTGCGGGATACACCCGTGGGCCAAGGTGGGCACGGTGCCGCAGTCCACCTGTCTCGACCTCGTCCTCACCGCCGCGGGTCTCATGCGCGCGAACCTGCAGTCGCCGGTGCGCGTGACGGCGCCGGACGTTCCCGGTGGTCTCGCGGTGTACGGCCGCAACGGCCAGCGATGCCCGCGCTGCGGCGACGTCATCCGCCTGAACACCCACGGCGAGATGGCACGGCTTCTCTACTGGTGCCCCGGGTGCCAGGTGGGTTGCGAGCCGTGGCCCGAGCGTGACATCTCGGATCCCGTGGCCCGGGCCACCGACCCGCACCCCGCCGCCAGCACGTTCGTGTCGGACGTCCTGCGTCATCGCGACGCGAGCTGACGCGGCGGGTCAGCCGGCCGTCAGGCCCGGCCCATGATGCGGTCGACTGCGATCTCCACGGCCACCCTGTCGGGGCGTTCGCCGGGCTGGCGGTAGCGGGCGGCGTAGCCCTCCACGGCGAGTGCAACCCGCGCCGGGTCATCGGTGCCGCTGACCGTTCCTTCGAGCGTCAGCCAGCGTCCTCCGTCCACCTGGGACACCGCGGCCCTGCCGCCGCGCAGTGCGTTCCTGTACTTCTGGGACGAGGCGAACGTGATGATGCGCACGGTGCGCGAGGTGTCGTCGTAGCTGAAGCCCACGGGCACCACGTGCGGCGAGCCGTCGGCCCGCGACGTGGTGAGCGACGCCAGGTGGTACTCGCGGAGGAACGCGAGGACGTCATCCCCGACCTCGCCCGGTGTGATGGCCATCAGGTGGTCACCAGCGACTCGAGCACGTTCACCTTGGTGGCGCGCCACGCCGGGTAGATGGCCGCGAGCACCCCGACCACGAACGACATGACCATGATGAACACCGTGGTGCCCACGGGCACCTGGAACGAGGTGAGTCCCTGGTCGCGCAGTGCGAACACGATGGTCCACCCGAGACCGACGCCGAGCACGATGCCCATCACGGCGCCGAACAGGGACGTGATGACGCTCTCCCAGCGCACCGTGGTGCGCACCTGGCCCTTGGTCATGCCCACCGCACGCAGCAGGCCGATCTCGCGCTGCCGCTCGAACACCGAGAGGAGCAGGGTGATGATGATCCCCACGATGGCGATGACCACGGAGAGCAGCAAAAGGCCGTAGATGAGGCCCAGCAGTTGGTTCACGCTGCCTGCCTGCTCGTCGATGTACTCCTGCTTGGACAGCAGCTTGCCCTGGCCGTAGTCGTCTACCGCCTTCTGCAGCGCGGCCCTCACCTCGCCTGCATCTGCATCCGCGGTCTTCTTCACGTACACACCGAAGTCGAATGACTGCACGTTGGCACCGGCGAACATCTCCCTGCTGACCACGCGGTTGCCGGCGACGTCGTCGTTCTCGTAGAGACCGCGCACCGTGAGCGTGCGCTCCGAGGCGTCGGCGAGCGTGACCTTGATGGTGGACCCGACAGGCTTGTCGTTGCGTTCCGACCAGTCCTTCGAGAGGAAGATCCCGCTCGCGTCCAGGTCGGAGTACCGCGCGCCGACAAGGCCGATGTCGTAGTTGCCCTCGATGGTGGACGGGGTGATCACGGTGAGCAGGCGGCCCTGGCCGTCAATCCTCACGAGGAGCGTGCCGATGCCGGTGGCGCTCTCGACGCCCTCGATCCTGTTCAGTCCGTCGGCGAGCGACGGGCTGAGACCGCCGAAACCCGATGACTGAAAGTTGATCGCGAAGTCGCCCTTGAACTGCTCAGTGAAGATGTCGTTCACCTGCCCCTTGATGCTGGCTGCCAGCGCGGACACGGCGGTGACGAGTGCGACCCCGATGAGCACGGGGCTGGCGGTGCGGGCGGTGCGCTTGGGATTGCGCACGCTGTTCTGGCGGGCCATCACACCGGTGATGCCCCGCAGCTTCGCCGCGGGCGTGCCGAGGAAGCGGCCGACGGGCGGGGCGATGACCGGGCCGAGCACGATGGTGCCGCCGAACACGAAGAGGATCCCGAGGCCGAGCCACGAGGTGCCGAGCCCCCCGATGACCGCACCGATCACGCCCAGCCCGAGCGCGATCGCTGCGAGACCGATCCACGTCCGCGTGCGGCCCACCTGGGCCACCTCGATGGCGGTGGACCGCATGGCCGCGAGCGGGGGGACCTTGCCGGCCCTCCGCGCGGGAAGCCAGGCGGACAACACGGTCACGATCACGCCGATGACGATGGTGTTCACCACGGTGGAGGCCGTGACCACCAGGCCGCTGCTCGGGATGTCGATTCCCAGTCCCTTCAGCAACGCGGTGAGCGCACTGGAGAGCCCGATGCCGCCGAGCATGCCGAGGACGGAGCCGACGAGTCCCACCACAACGGACTCGGTGAGCATCGCGCGGGAGATCTGCCGGCGGCTGGCCCCCACGGCGCGCAGCAGCGCGTTCTCGCGCTGGCGCTGGGCCGCGCTGATGGAGAACACGTTGTAGATGACGAACGAGCCCACGCCGAGAGCAATGTAGGAGAAAGTGGACAGGATGATGCCGAAGAACGAGAGCGCCTGGCCGATGTCGTCCTGGGTCTCTTTGGTGATCTCGGCACCGGTCAGGGTCTCCACCTTGTCGGAGGGGTCGAACATCGCGTCGATGTCGTCGGCCAGCTGCTCGTCGGTGCGCGTGCCGTCGCCGACGACGAGGATCGCATCCACGAAACCGGGCTTGCCGAGGAACTCGGCCGCTGTCTCCACGTCGAACAGCGCGAACGTGGCGCCGCCGGGGGAGCGGACGTCGCCGTAGCTGGCGATGCCGACCAGGGTGAACTCGCGGCTACCTGACTGTGCCACCACCTTCACCGTGTCACCGACCGTGTACTTGCCGTTCTTGGCCGAAGCCTCGTCGAGCGCCACTTCCTTCGGCCCGGCGGGGAACCTGCCGTCGACGATGGTCCACAGTGCACCCTTGAAGTCCTCGCCGACGGAGCCGAAGGTGGGAGGGCCGTTGCCCTCGGAGCCGAGGGGCTTGCCGTCCTTCGCGATGATCCTGGCGAACGCCTGGATGTCGGGCGACACGTCGGCCACGCCCGGCACGTTCCGGACCTTCTCCACCATGGCGAGCGGGATGCGCGTGCGTTCCTGCAGCCCGAACTCGCCCTCCACCACTTCCGTGGAGCGGACGTAACCGTCGATGTTCTTGAACACGTCCTGGAAGAGGTGCGGCCGAGGATCCCCTTCAGGATGACGCGGCGGAACACGGGTCAGTTCCCGAGGTTCTTCATCCGGTCGAGCACGCGCTCCGGGGTGGGGTCGCGCATCTCGTCCACCACGTGGCCGTCCGCGAGGAAGACGATGCGGTCGGAGTAGCTGGCCGCCACCGGGTCGTGGGTGACCATCACGATGGTCTGGCCCAGTTCGTCCACGGCCTTGCGCATGAACGTGAGGATCTCCGTGCCGGTGGTGGAGTCGAGGTTGCCCGTGGGCTCGTCGGCGAAGATGATGTGCGGCTCCGAGGCGAGTGCGCGCGCCACCGCCACGCGCTGCTGCTGGCCCCCGGACAGCTCGCTCGGCCTGTGCGAGAGGCGGTTGCGCAGGTGAACGGTGTCGATCACGCGGTCCACCCACGCCTTGTTCGGCTCGGTGTTCCCCAGCAGCAACGGCAGGAGGATGTTCTCCTCCGCCGTGAGCGTGGGCACAAGATTGAAGGACTGGAAGATGAACCCGATCTTCTCGCGGCGGAGCGTGGTGAGCTCCTTGTCGCTCATCGTGGACAGGTCCTCGCCGTCGATGAGCGCCGAGCCGCTCGTCAGCTCGTCGAGACCGGCGATGCAGTGCATGAGGGTGGACTTGCCGGAGCCGCTGGGGCCCATGATGGCCGTGAACTCGCCGGTGGCGAAGTCCACCGACACGTTGTCGAGTGCGCGCACCTCGCTGTCGCCGGAACCGTAGATCTTCGAGAGGTTCACGGCGCTCGCGGCGACCGTGCTGACGGGGGAGTTCATGCCCCCAAGTATGCCGAGGTGCCCGCTATTTGTTGGGCTGGGGCAGCACGCGGAGGTACGGCTTCACCGTCTTCCAGCCCTGCGGGAAGAGCGTCTTCGCCTCCTCGTCGG
>RFZO01000091.1 GCA_009920715.1 Actinomycetota bacterium
ATCACGCCGCGCAGGCAGCCGGGGTCGCCCCAGCACGTCGAGATCGACCTTCCGGGCCAGGTGATGACCGTCTGGCGTGCCACCCAGCTTCTCCTCGTCACGCACATCTCCTCCGGCACGGGCGTGGAGTGGTGCGAGGAAGTCACGATCGACCCGGGCGAGGAGGGCAACAACACCAAGGAGCCCATCAAGAAGGGGGTCTGCGGCGAGGCCGTGACGCCGGGGGGCATCTACCGTTTCTACAACCGCAAGCGCGGCATGGTCGAGAGCAAGCTGGGCACCATGTGGAACCCCGCCCGCGTCGCACGGGTGCATCCGTGTGCCGATTTACGTCTCCGAGTACTTCCCCGTGCTCGTGAAGAAGGACGACCGCGTCTACGTGTTCGACGGCGTGAAGGAACCCGAGGAGTACGGTTCGCAGCCGCCGCCGTGGGACAAGGACGACCCGAACTACACCACCACGACGTCGACGAGCACCACGGTCGTGCCGAAGACGACCGTGCCCAGGACAACCGTCCCGAAGTCGACGGTCCCGCCCGTCACACCGCCGGTGTCCCCGCCGACAGCCACCACCACGCTGCCGCCGGGCTGAGAATCAGCGCGAGAGAATCGACTCGAGTTCGGCGATCTCGCCGCTCTGACCGGTGACCATCGACCTGGCGAGTGCCCTCACCTCGGGGTTGGCCGCGTTCTCCGCCGCGTATTCGGCCATCTCCACCCCGCCCCTGTGGTGGGCGATCATGAGCGTCCCGAACAACCTGTCCGCCTCGGCCCCGCGCGCAGCGTGGAGCCTGTCAAGGTCCTCGTCGGA
The DNA here is from genome assembly GCA_009920715.1 of Actinomycetota bacterium. Taxonomy (GTDB): domain Bacteria; phylum Actinomycetota; class Acidimicrobiia; order Acidimicrobiales; family Ilumatobacteraceae; genus UBA2093. The sequence goes on from RFZO01000091.1 coordinate 812, forward strand.
TGCGAGTCCGGGCATCTCCTCGAGCGGCATCGGGTGGCCCATCCAGCCCATGGTCTGGCCGGACTCGTTCGTCTCTGCCTCGCCGAAAAGGCGCAGCAACTGCACGATCCGGCCGGTCTCTACGCCCTGCGACATGTGGATCTCGAGTGCGATGGTGCGCAGCGCGGGATCGAGCGGCTCACGGTCGACCGAGGCGATGCCGCGGTACACGATGGCCATGGTGATCGCCTGTTCGTGGTGCACGCGCATGTCCTGCAGGAAGCCGGTGTCGACCTCATTGTGGACGGTCGGGTCGTCACCACGGGGAAGGAACGTCCCGATCGCGAACCCGATCAACACCAGAGCGACCGCGGCGAGGGTGACGTTCAGCGGGCTGCGCCACCAGGGAAGCGGAGTGTCGGTTTCGGGGGGAACGGCCACGGCGACACGGTACCCGTCCCGCACTGTCGGAGGCTGGCGCGTCCGACCGGCGGGACCGGTCCGCAAGTAGCGTGGAAGCAGTGGCACGGCAAGCGGACACGTCAGACACCAGGCGGATCGAGCGCGCAGCGGGCCGTGTGCCCACCCTTGCCGAGGCATTCGCCGCGGATCCGGGCCGGTCCGCGCGGTTCTCGTTCGCGCACGGGCACATGTGGGTGGACTTCTCGATGCAGCACCTCACCGACGAGTTGCTGTCCGCGCTCGTGGACCTCGCCCGGGCTGTCGGGGTGGAGGAGAAGCGCGATGCGATGCTCCGCGGCGACACAGTGAACGTGACGGAGGGACGCAAGGTCCTGCACACGGCGCTGCGTTCCGGTGACTCCACGGAGGAGGCACGACTCGCAGCGGCGCAGACGAAACGTGCGGCCGAGCTCGCCGAACGGTTGCGGGCCGATCCCGGTGTCAGGGCTGTTGTCAACATCGGCATCGGCGGCAGCGACCTCGGCCCGGTCATGGCCCACCGTGCGCTGCGCGCGCACAGGGACGGACCCGAGTGCAGGTTCGTCTCCAACATCGATCCGGCCGACCTGGACGACGCCCTGCGCGGGCTCGACCCCACCACCACGGTCTTCGTCGTCGCGTCGAAGACGTTCACCACCCAGGAGACGATGCACAACGCCGAGCGCGCCCGCGAGTGGGTGAGATCCGTGCTGGGCGACGCGTGGGCCACGCGGTTCGTGGCCACCACCGCCGAGCCGGCGAGGGCGGCACAGTGGGGCGTGCCCGCGGACCAGTGCCTCGAGTTCTGGGACTGGGTGGGGGGACGGTTCTCGCTCGCCTCGGTGATCGGCTTCCCCGTGATGATGGCGGTCGGGCCGGCCCGTTTCGCCGAGTTGCTGGCGGGAATGCGGTCGATGGACACCCACTTCGCCGCGACGCCGCTTGCCACGAACATCCCTGTTCTGCACGCGCTCGTCGCATGGGTGAACACCACCGTCTTCTCGCGCCCCACGTGCGCCGTGGTGCCCTACAGCCACGACCTGGCCAGGCTGCCCGCCTACCTCCAGCAACTGGTCATGGAGAGCAACGGCAAGTCGGTGGGCATTGACGGGCACGAGGTGATGCACCAGACGAGCCCGGTGATCTGGGGGGATGCGGGCACGAACGGCCAGCACGCGTTCTTCCAGCTGCTCCACCAGGGCACCCGCGTGGTGCCGGTCGACTTCATCGGGGTCCGCGAACCGACGGGCAGTGACGGCGCCGCGCACGACATGCTGGTCGTGAACATGATCGCCCAGGCGGCCGCGCTCGCGCTCGGGCGCCCGCATGCGGAGGAACCGCACCGTGTCTTCCCGGGCAACCGTCCGAGCACCACGATCCTCCTCGACGATCTCTCACCCCGTTCGTTGGGCGAGATCATCGCCATGTATGAGCACTCCACGGCGGTGCAGGGGTGGCTCTTCGGGATCAACAGCTTCGACCAGTTCGGTGTGGAACTGGGCAAGGAACTCGCCACGGCACTGCTCCCCGAGGTGCAGGGGGGCCAGCCCGGCCCGGGCACCTCTGCCACCCGCGCCGCGGTGCACAGGTACCGTTCGCGCTGACCCCGCGGCCCGTCGATTTCGGGTTGGGCGAACAGGTGTTTGCCCCTATCCTGACGCCCATGGCGCGGGGCAAGGGCGGCAAGAACGGGGAAAGCGCCGGCGGAAAGGCCAGCGACGACGCCACCGTGCGGATGCTGAACCTCGTGGCGCTGCTCTCCAACACCAGCGTGCCGCTCTCCATCGACGAGATCGCGAATGCCATGTCCATGCTCGACCCGCGGTACCGCTACGGCGACGACGAGGGTCGCCGCACCAAGTTCAACCGCGACAAGAAGGAACTGCTGAAGATGGGTGTGCCCATCAAGGTCTCCACGCGCGCGGGCCGCCAGGCGGGCGTCGGTGAGTACATCATCGACAAGGAGCGGTACGAACTCATCGACTTCGGTCTCACTGACGAGGAGCTCGACGCCCTGCAGCAGGCGGCCGCGGTGGTGCAGATCGAGACCTCGTGGGGACGCAGTGCCGTGCAGTGGCTCGGCGGTGCCGTCGACGCGCCCGAGCTGCCCGAGGCCGCGCGCGTCGGGGCGGTAGGGCTTCCCGCGCTCGCACCCCTCGCCGACGCGGTGCGCCACCGCTGCCCGGTCCGCTTCGGGTACCACTCCCGCGAGCGGCTGCTGCATCCGTACGGCCTCCTCCAGCGCAGCGGCTTCTGGTACGTGGTCGGTGTCGAGCAGGCGGCCAACGGGATGCCCGAGCAGAACCGCACGTTCCGCGTCGACCGCATCGAGGGAGCGGTGTCGCTGGGCGAACCCGCACAGTTCGAGCGCCCGGACGATTTCGACATCGAGTCCTCCATCCCCGTCGACCCTAAGACGTTCGGTTCCGGCGCAGACGTCACCGCAAAGGTTCTCGTCGACCGGTTCCTCGCGAACACTGTGATCACCGAACTCGGTGCCGACGCACTCGTCGCCACGCACGATGACGGGTCGGTCGAGGTCAGCGTGCCGTGCGGCAACTACCCGGCATTTCGGTCGTGGCTGTTCGCCATGGTCGACAGGGCCGAGGTCCTCGCTCCTGCCGATGTCCGCAGCCGCATCATCGATGATCTCAGCGTCATGGCGGGGGTGGGCAAGTGAGCGGCAAGCGCGGCCCGAAGTCCAGTGCGGAACGTGTGGAGCGTCTGCTGAAGATGCTGCCGTGGCTGGTCGCCAACGGACCCTCCGTGAGCATCGCCGAGATGGCGTCCCAGTTCGGCATGTCCGAGGACGAACTCCTCGCCGAGATCGAGCTCGCGTCCACGTGCGGACTGCCGCCGTACACACCCGACATGCTCGCCGGCATCTGGATCGAGGAGGGAACCATCAACGTGTTCGGCTCCCTCCAGTTCGACCGCCGTCTCCAGCTCACCCGCGAGGAGGCCTTCGGGCTGTCCCTTCTCGGTGCGGCCGCGGGGAAACTGCGCGGGTTCCGCCGGTCCGGCGCGCTGCGCAGCGCGCTGAGGAAGCTGCGCAAGGTGCTGGGTGACGACGCGATCGTCGTCGATCTCGAGTCCCCGCAGTTCCTCGACGCCGTGTCCGACGCCGCCCGCACGGGTCGCAAGATCGTGATCCGGTACGCCAGCATGGCGCGCGAGGAGGTGTCCGAGCGGACCATCGTGGTGCGCCACGTGTACTCCGACCGCGGTCACTGGTACGTCAACGCCGAGGACGGCAAGAACGACTGGTCGATGCGCACTTTCCGCGTCGACCGCATCCGTGAGGTCACGCCAACCGAGGAGTTCGTCGAGGTGCGTTCGGCCGCGGTGGAGGTTCCCTCGTGGTTCTCCTCGAGTGCGGAGGGAACCGAGGTCTCGTTGACGCTCCCGGCTGGGGCGGCATGGGTTGTGGAGTCATACCCCACCCGCACGGTCACCGAGAACGCCGACGGTTCGGTGGATGTCACGCTCATCGCGTCGAGCGAGCACTGGCTGGGCCGGTTGCTGCTGCGCGCCGGCACCGGCGCCAGCGTCAGCGGCCCGGCAGGGTGGACCGACCTGCAGGCCCGCACCGCCGCGGCGGTGCTCGCCCGTTACTCCGACGACAACGCCGGCAACTGAAGCGGGTTCTCCACCCCTAGCTCCTCGATCAGGCGCATCAGCACCTGCGCGGTCGCGGTGGCATCCGACCGGGCCTCATGGGCCCGCTCGCGGGTTATCCCGTAGTGCGCACACAGCGCCTCGAGGCTGTGTTTCCGGGTGCGGTCCGAGTCGGCCATGCGGGCGAGCGCGAGGGTGTCGACGTAGTCGGTGATCTTGCGGCTCAGGCCTATTCGTTCCGACTCGGCCTCGAGGAAGCCGATGTCGAAGCGGGCGTTGTGCGCGGTGAACACCTTGCCCTCGCTGATCGACCAGATTCTCTCCATTGCCTCCCGCAGGGGCATGCCGTTCTGCTCGACCATCTCCCGGGAGATCCCGTGGACGTGCTCGGCCCCGTGCTCGTACTGGTCGGGGCTCTCCGGCTTGACGACCGTGTCGAAAGAGTCGACCACCTCGCCCCTGGTGTTCACCACGACGGCCGCCATCTGGACGATCCGGTCCTTGCGGGGGTCGAATCCGGTGGTCTCTAGGTCGACCACTGCGAACAGCGTCTCCTGCGCGGGGGGTTGTGCGGTGTCTTCCATTGGATTCACCATACGAACGGGGTGTCGCAGCGTGCGGTCATCAGGGTGTCATTGCCTTCATGAGCGTGTCGCGGTCGAAGTAGTCCCGCCAGAGGGTGATGAGACCGTTGCGGACCTCGAAGACGCCCGTGACGGGCAGTGATCTCCATGTTCCGCCCATCAGCAACCGGTCGTCGCGTTCGTTCAGCACGGTGCCCGTGCCGAGGTTTCCCGAGGCGACCTGGCGGACGATCACCCAGTCGAGCTGTTCGGCCGCGGCGAAAAAGCCTGCGAGCGTGGCACGGATGCCGTCCGGTCCGTGGGTGCGGCCGATAGGGACGTTGTCGTACTCGCAGTCCGGCGACACCATGGTGAGCGCGGTGTCGAGGTCCTTCGCGCTGAGAGTCTCCACGAAGGTGCGCACGAGTTCGTCGGGTGTCGTGGCCATGTGCTCATTGTGCCACGGGTCAGCAGGCGGGGAACACCCGCGCGGGTTCAGAGAAGCTCGGCGGCCAGGCTCGCGACCTCGCTGCGCTCGCACGCGGCCAGCGTGACGTGACCGAAGCAGGCCTGGTTCGCGAACGCCTGGATCAGGACGGCGAGGGCGTTGTTCGACTCGCCCATGTACGGCGCGTCGATCTGGCTCGTGTCGCCCGTGAACACCACCTTCGTGCCCTCGCCGATGCGGGTGAGGATCGTCTTCAGGGTGGTGGGTTCCAGGTTCTGCGCCTCGTCGACAACCACGAACTGACGGTGCAGCGAGCGCCCGCGGAGGAAGGTCACGGACTCGAGGGACAGCTGGTTGCGCTGCTGCAGGTCGTCGATCATCCGCTTCGCGTCGTTGCTGCTGCGCTGGTCGGTGAGGGCCACTATCGCGTCGTGGATGGCGGACATCCACGGGTCGAGTTTCTCGTCGAGGCCGCCGGGCAGGAACCCCACATCGGCGCGGCCCACCGGGACGAGCGGACGGTAGACGGCGAGCTTCTCGTACGTGCGCGACTCCACCACCTGCTCCAGCCCCGCGGCAATCGCCATCACCGTCTTGCCTGTTCCCGCACGGCCGTCGAGAGCAACGACACTGACGGCCGGGTCGAGCAGGAGCTCGAGTGCGAATCTCTGCTCCTTGGAGCGGGCGCGGAGGCCCCAGGCCTCGGGTGACGCCGCGGGGAGGAGTTCGGCGACATCACCGGTGCGGCGGACCAGGGCCGACTGCGACCCGGCTCGTACCACCGCGAACTCGTTCTCGTGGAGCACGTCCAGGTCGGGCCGGGACGAGGCCGCCACCTCGCCGTCGGAGTACAGGCGGTCCACGGTGTCCCGGTCCACCTCTGCCGTGACCCAGCCCATCGGCCGGGTGAGGAGGGACCGCCCGACCGGCTGGTGCTCGGCGGCCTCCAGGCCCATGTGGGCGGCCTTGATGCGCAGGCCCGCGTCGTTCGAGATGACCCGGGTGGGGGCCAGCATTGACTGCCCGATGGCCGCCCCGATGATGCGGTTGTCGGGGATGACTGGGTCGAGGCCGTTCTCCAGCAGGCGGTTCTTCTGGACCCCGTTCACCTCGATGTGCACGGTGGCACCGTCTGTGTCGGGGCCCAGCGGGACCGGCTGGTGGATGGACCCGCCGGCCCTGCGGCGCAGGTCCTCGATGGTGCGCAGGGCGGTGCGGGCCGCCCTGCCGACGTCGTCGGTGCGGGTCTTCAGACCGTCGAGTTCCTCGATGACCGTGAGCGGGATGACGACATCACATCCGGGGAACGAATGGAGACAGCCCGGATCGGCGACGAGAACCGAGGTGTCGAGAACGATGCGGGTTCTCGTGCTGGTGGGTGACTGGGGGAGTTGATCCGTTCCGAACATCCCGGTGATCTTCTGCATCTCGCCGGTGTCAACTCTTTCGGTCACACTCACTCCGCGCGGCGGTGTCGGTCGTGCCGGTCGTCCCCGCCCGGCGCCCGACGCGACAACTATTGCCGTTCGCTCCCTCGCGTCGGTGGATGCTCGTCGGAGCGCAAGATTCGTTCTGATCTGCTCCCCGGGAGCACGAATCGGGGTTGTCGGCGGAATTTTTTCGGATTTTTTTCCGGGGAATTTTCGGGTGCGAAACGACCGGTGCGCGGCTTGTCGATGCGGACGTCCGCGCACGCCGCCGGAGCCTGCTGCACAGTGTCGTGACGACCCGCAGTGTGGTGTGCGTCACCGCACGTGGACACCTGGCAGAAAATCGTCGCATCCCCGCAAACCCTTGCCGGTGTTGGGTTTGCGCCGGTCCCGGGGCCAGCGGCAGGGTGATCCGCGCCGTTCGTTGACGGTCGCGGAATCGGTGTGCGGCAACTCCGCGGGAGAGACCCGAACGCATCGATCACGCTGCAGTCGCGCCACGCCGCGCACGGTCGGTTGCACTCTGCAAAGTGCCTGTACTTGCATTTGCAAGCACCGAAATGCTTGCAATGGCGCTCCGGAGCAGGTCAGATAGTCACACCACTCCGATCCGAGGAGGAACCAACAATGACCAAAGCAGAGCTCATCGAAGAAGTTGCGAAGGCCGCCGATTGTTCCAAGGCAGATGCCGAACGGACACTCGCCGCGTTCTTCGAACTTGTGGTGGCTTCTACCAAGAAGGGCGAAAAGGTGGCATGGCCGGGCTTCGGCGCGTTCAGCACCACCAATCGCAAGGCCCGCACTGGTCGCAACCCGCAAACGGGTGCGACCGTCACAGTGCCGGCTTCCACTGCGATGAAGTTCACAGCGAGCTCGACACTGAAGGCTCAGCTGAACCCAAACCGTAAGTAACCACTTACCCAACGAGAGGAAACTCAAAGTGGCAGCAAAGAAGAAGGCAGCAGCCAAGAAGGCTCCTGCAAAGAAGAAGAAGGCAGCCAAGAAGGCAGCCCCGAAGAAGGCAGCAGCCAAGAAGGCT
>RFZO01000092.1 GCA_009920715.1 Actinomycetota bacterium
GACGGCGACATCGCCGACATCCGCCAGTCCCTCAGGGACATCGTCAACAGAATCGATCTTCTCGTCGCAACGAACCAGGTGCGGGACGACGCCGTCGAGAACCGGTTCCAGTCGATCGAGTCGCAGTTGAACGGCATCCACACCTGGCTGCGCGCAATGGTCATCGGTTTCCTGAGCGTCGGTGCAACCGTGATGATTGCAGTCCTGCAGATCCGGTGACCTACTTCTGCAGGCGGACGCGCGCAACCTCGTAGGTGGCCAGCGCCGCGGCGGCAGACACGTTCAGCGACGACACCTGGCCGAGCATCGGGATGTTCACCACCGTGTCGCAACGGTCCTTCACCAGGCGTGACAGGCCGGACCCCTCGGCCCCGAGGACCACGCAGATCCCCTCGTTGGCGAGCTTGCCGATGTCGAACAACGAGTCACGGCCGCCGTCATCAAGGCCGACCACCCAGATTCCCTTCGACTTCATCTGGTTGATCGCGGTGGGCAGCCCGGACACCAGCGCCATCGGCACGTGCTCCACCGCGCCCGCCGCCGCCTTCGCGACCGTGGGTGTGACGTGCACCGTGCGGTGCTTCGGCAGCACCACACCGGTGACACCGGCACCGTCGCAGCAGCGCAGCAGAGCGCCAAGGTTGCCCGGGTCGGTCACGCCGTCAACCGCCACCAGGAACGGGCGCACGTTCTTCGTGCCGCGCAGCATCTCGCCGAAGTCGGCCTCGGGCACCTCCGCGGCGAACGCGATGACACCCTGCGGGGCCTCGCTGCGCGCCTTCTCCTCTATCTTGCGCCGCGGCACCTCCAGCACCGTCACGCGCTGTGCGTGGGCGAGCTCCTCGATGTCCTCGATGATCGGGGCGGTGTCGATGTCGGCGGCCATCCAGATCTCGCGCACCTTGCGGCGCTGCGCGATCAGCAGCTCGCGAACGGCCTGACGGCCCTCCACTTGCTCGCCCCCGAGACCCTTCTCCTTCACGGGCGCCTTTGCACCCTTCTTGTCCTCGATCATGCGGCGCGGTCCGCCCGTGCGCACCGGCTTGGAAGTGCGCGCGGCACCGCGGGTGCTGTTGCCCGAATGGCGCCCGCGCCCGGACGATGCCCCGCCCCTGCCGGCCGGCGTGCCGCCGCGTCGTGCTGCCATGTCAGGACTCCTTCGAGATGATCGCGGACGCCAGGCACATGATGCCCTCACCGCGACCGATGGCACCGAGACCCTCCGCCCGGCGGCCCTTGACAGTGACGGGGGCGCCGACGGAGGCAGTCAACCTATCTGCCATCTCGTCGCGGTGCGGTGCGATGCGCGGCGACTCGCACACCACGCTGCAGTCGATGTTGCCGATGCGCCACCCCAGCGCACGCACCTTCGCCGCCGCATCAGCGAGGATCACGAGCGAGTCGGCGCCCTTCCAGGCGGGATCGGTGTCGGGGTAGTGCTGGCCGATGTCACCCAGCCCGGCCGCGCCGAGCAGCGCATCGGCGGCGGCGTGTGCGATCACGTCGGCGTCGCTGTGCCCCACGAGCGTGCGCTCACCCGGGAACGCGACGCCACCGAGCACGAGGACGCGCCCCTCCTCGGGCGCATCGGCGAAACGGTGGATGTCGAATCCCTGGCCGGTGCGGATGTCGAGCGCCATTGCTGCTCAGGCCTCCGCCTTGTCGCCGGCCTGCACGTGCGCGCGGGCCCACTCGAGATCGTCGACCTCGGTGATCTTGCGGTTCACGTGCTCGCCCTCGACCACGCGCACCTCGCCGCCGGCCTGTTCCACGAGCGACGCATCATCCGTTCCCTCGCCGGACTTTGCGTGCGCACGCCGCAGGGCGGACGCGCGGAACGCCTGCGGCGTCTGCACGGCGCGCAACGTCTCCCGGCGCGGCGTGGCCACCACCACGTCGGACTCGTTCACCTGCTTGATGGTGTCGGTCACGGGTATGCCCGGCACCGCGGCATCGGCACCGTCGACCACCGCACCGATGACGCGGTGGAACACCGATGCGCTCGCGAACGGGCGCGCGGCGTCGTGCACGAGGATGATGGTCGCCTCGTCCGGAACGGCGGCAAGACCGCGGCGCACGGACTCCGACCGTGTGGCCCCGCCCTCAACCTCGTCTGTGCCGTTTGCATTCCCCGCGGGGACCACTGTCACAACGCCGAGCGAGTGACGGCGCGCCTCGTCCACCGCCCAATCAACGACTCTGCGGTCTCCCAGGCGCTCGAACTGCTTCGCACTGCCGAAACGGAGTCCGGATCCCGCCGCGACGACGATGGTCCACACCTTCTCGTTTTCGGCCATGACCGAAGGGTAGTACCGTGCAGGAGATATGGCGCACGAAGACGTACTCGCAGACACCGAAATATTCGCCGGCGCGCCGGCGGATGTCCTCTCAGCAATCGCAGGGTCGGGCACGGTGCGCACCCTCGTGCGCGGTGACGTGCTGTTCGAGACCGGCGACGAACCCGACAGCCTGTTCGTCGTGCTGAAGGGACGCATCGCGATCGCCATCGGCAACCGTCCGTTCGACCACCGTGAGAGCGTGGTGGCACTCATGGACGATGGCGACCTGTTCGGAGACATGGGCATGCTCGACAAGGGGCCGCGCTCGGCCGGTGCCCGCGCCATCGAGCCCTCCACTGTGCTCGAGATCCCGTACGCCGCCGTGCTCGGCCAGCTCGACGCGCATCCGGAGTTGATGTGGAACGTGGTGAAGATGCTGGTCACCCGCCTGCGCGCGATGGACGCGGCGCTCGCCGACAGCGTGTTCCTCGACGTCACCGGCCGCACCGCGAAGCGACTGCTCGAGCTGTCGAACGGTGCCGACGACTTCACCCTCCCGGTCACCCAGGAGGAACTCGCCGGCATGGTGGGTGCGTCTCGCGAGCGCGTGAACAAGGCAATCGCGAGCTTCATAAAGCTCGGGTGGCTGGAGCAGCACGACCGCCACTACGTCATCAAGAAGCGCGACTCGCTGGAGCTGCGCTCCAAGTGATTCCTGACGCGGTGCGTTCCTGCACCGCGTGCGTCAACCGAGGGCGCTGAGCAACCACGCCTCTGCCCGCGCGTACGCATCAGCCGCGTCGTCGGGCCTGTGCACCGGCCTCGACGGGTCGTGGGCGAACGCGTGCTCGGCCTCGGGGTACACCACGCACGTCGCACCGGTGGACCGAAGCTGGTCGATGTCGGCTGCCGGCGTGTACGGGTCCTTCCCGCCGAGGATGGCGAGCACGTTCTCCGCGTACCCGTTGATGAGGTGCGCGAGCGGTTCGCCCTGGCTCTTGCTGCGCCACGCCTCGGGCACCACGATCATCCCGTAGAACGAGGCAATGCGGGCGAACCTCTCGCTGCGCGCCGCCTTGAAGCAGTACATCCCGCCGAGGCAGTACCCGATGAGTCCGGTGACGGGGGTGCCGAGTGCGTCGGCCGCCTCGGTGAGGTCGCGCAGGTTGTCGTCGTCGCTGAGTCTGGGGATGGCGGCCGCCCGCGGCGCCATGTCGTCGGCGGGCAGGTCGAGACCCGGGAACGGCTCGACCGCGGCGACGCTCATCTGCCACTTCTCGGCAAGGTTGCGCACCATTTCGTCGTACAGCGGGCGCAGGCCCCAGATGTCGCAGGCGATGACGAGTCCCATCCTCGGGTTGTCGTGCCTGTGGATCTCTGCCGGGGTGCCTGACGGGAGCGTGATGCGCATGCCCGAAGTATTGCCGAGCGGCGGTGCGGGGGCGGCCAGCGGGACGGCACGAGAGGAATCTCCCGCGGGTGAGACACCGGGTGAGACCTGCGGTGGGACCCCGGGTGGGACCGGTCCCGCACCGTGCGGGCATGTCACATGCACAACAACTGGATGACCCCCACACGGCACTCGGGCCGTGCGACCACCCCGCCCACCGCCTGCCGAGGCGGCGACGACTGCGCACCGACCCCCTGGTGCAGACGCTCGTGGAAACCGGCCCGGGCAGGCGCCTGGTGGACGAGTGGGAGTCGATGAACCGGCACCGCAGCGCGCTTCAGCACGCGGACGGATGGGGCCTGGTCGACTGGGACATCGAGTCGCTCGACGACCTTGTCGTCGCCGCCGGGTTCGGCCTGGCATCGGACAACTCAGACGGCGACCACATCCTGTGGCATCTCACGGTGCTCGCAGAGACCGACGACCTCGCCGCGCGCGTCGTGCTGCAGCGCATCCTTCCCCCGTTGTTCTCCATCGCCAAGCGCCGCGGCAGGATCACACCGGGCGGAATCGCCGCCGCCCTCGACGACGTTCTCGCCGTGTCGTGGGTGGTCATCAAGACCTATCCGCACGCACGCAGGCCGCGGAAGGTGGCGGCCAACCTGACCCGCGACGTGGAGTACGCGGCGTTCGTGCGCCCCGCTCGCCTGCGCCGCGTGCAGGAAGTGCCCACCGATCTCGCCGTCAACGGGCCGTCCTCCGCCCCCGACTCGATTCCGGTGGACCTTGAGATCGCGCTCGTGCTGAACGAAGCGGAATCACGCGGGGTGGCGAGAGAGCACATCGAGTTGCTGCGCATGTTCGCACGGGGGCTCTCGTCGGGTGCCATCGCGCTGGAGTCGAACTGGTCGGCGCGCACCATTCGCAACCGCCGCCGCATCGCGATCGAGGAGGTGCGCCGCGCCCTCGCGGACGACTAGAGCGCCGCGCCCTCGCGTTGCTAGTGCGACAGCTTCACGCGCCGCAGGCGCAGGCTGTTGGTGACCACGAACACCGACGACGACGCCATGGCGAGCCCGGCCCACATCGGGTTCATCATCCCCGCTGCCGCCAGCGGGATGGCCGCCACGTTGTACGCAAATGCCCAGAACACGTTCGCCTTGATGGTGCGCAGCGTGGCCCTCGACAACCGGATGGCGTCCACCACCAGGCGCAGGTCGCCGCTGACCACCGTGAGATCGCTCGCCTGCATCGCCACGTCGGTGCCGCCGCCCATTGCGATGCCCACATCGGCCTGAGCGAGGGCGGCGGCGTCGTTCACACCGTCACCCACCATGGCCACGGCATACCCGCGCTCCTGCAGGTCGCGCACCACGGCCACCTTCTCCTCGGGCATCACGCCCGCATACAGGTGGTGCTCGTCGGTGTCGATGCCCACCTGCACGGCGATCGCGCGGGCGGTGCCCGCGTTGTCACCTGTGAGCAGCACGGGAGCGAGCCCCATCACCTTCAGATCTGCGATTGCCGCCGCGCTCGTGGGCTTCGGCTGGTCTGCCACGGCGAACATCGCGCGTGCCTGGCCATCCCATGCGGCGACCACGGCGGTGTGGCCCATCTCGCGCGCGGCCGCCAGGGCGGTGCGCAGCACGCCGGGCACCACCACAAGGCGCTCGCGGAACACCTCCTCACGGCCGATAGTCACGATGGTGCCGCCGATGCGGCCCGTGGCGCCCACGCCGGGCATGGCGAGGAACTCATCCAGTGCGGGCAGGGTGCCGAGCTCGGCCTCGGCGGCGCGGGCGATGGCGCGCGCGATCGGGTGCTCGCTGCCCTTCTCCACCGCGCCCACCAGCGAGAGCGCATCCTCGCGGCGGACGCCTTCGATGCACACCACGTCCACAAGTGTCATCTCGCCCGTTGTCACCGTGCCGGTCTTGTCCAGCACCACCGTGTCGATGCGGCGCGTGCTCTGCAGCACGTCGATCCCCTTGATGACGATGCCCATCTGTGCGGCCCGCCCGCTGCCCACCATGAGTGCCGTGGGCGTGGCAAGCCCGAGCGCGCACGGGCACGCGATGATGAGCACGGCCACGGCGGCACTGAACGCGGCATCTGTCTCCCTGCCGGCCGACAGTCCGAGCACAAGCGTGAGGAACGAGATCGCGAACACCACCGGCACGAACACCGCGCTCACCCTGTCGGCCACGCGCTGCACCGGGGCCTTCGTGGCCTGGGCCTCGCGCACCAACTTGGCCATGCGGGCGAACGTGGTCTCGGAGCCCACCCTTGTGGCGCGCACCAGCAGGCGGCCGTTCAGGTTCACCGTGGCGGCGGTGACCGAGTCGCCGCGCGACACGTCCACGGGGACGCTCTCGCCGGTGATCATGCTCATGTCCACCGATGACGAGCCGTCCTCGACGGTGCCGTCGACGGCGATCTTCTCCCCCGGCCGCACCACCACGATGTCGTCGATCCGCACGACCGACGCGGGGATGGACACCTCTGCACCGTCGCGCAGCACGGTGGCATGTCGGGCGCCGAGCGCCAGCAGCGCACGCAGCGCGTCACCGGCGGAGTGCTTCGCCTTCGTCTCGAGATAGCGGCCGGCCAGGATGAACGCGGTGACCGTGGCCCCCACCTCGAAGTAGACGTGCGAGCCGTCGGAGTGCGTCATGCCTGCCATGCCGTCCATCGTCATGTGGGTGGCGTCGCCCCACACCAGGGCCCAGATGCTCCACGCGGTCGCCGCAATGACGCCGACGGAGATGAGAGTGTCCATGGACGCGGTGCGGTGGCGTGCGTTCAGGGCGGCCACCCGGTGGAACGGCCACGCCGCCCATGTCACCACCGGCGCGCTGAGGGCACCCGCCCACCACTGCCAGTTCGTGAACTGCGCCGCCGGCACCATGGACAAGACCACCACCGGCACCGAGAACACGGCCGCCACGGTGAGCCGCAGCCGCAGCGCGGCGAGCCGTTCGTCGAGACCGTCGTCGTAGGGCTCGTCGTCCAGCACCTGGGCGTCGTACCCGATGCCACGCACCGCCTCGATGAGCGCCTGTGCCGACACCTCGGACGGCTGGAACGCCACCATCGCGGACTCGGTCGCGTAGTTCACCGCCGCCTCGACACCGTCGATCTCGTTCAGGCGCTTCTCGATGCGGGCTGCGCACGCCGCGCACGTCATGCCCGTGAGACCGAGCTCGAGTTCCTCGACTGCGGTGAGTGTCCCGGGGGAGGTTGCGCTCATGCCTCTTTACATACCACCGAAATCGGGGTGCCGCTTCTCCAGGAAGGCAGCGATGCCCTCCTGGGCGGCGTCACCCGTCACAGCCTCGGCCATGACTGCGGACGCGAAGGAGTATGCGTCTCCCTCGGGCATGGAGATCTGCTCCCAGTACGTCTTCTTCCCGAGCGCCTTCGACAGTCGCGAGCCGCGCGTGGCCCGGGCCAGCAGCGATGCAACCGCGGCGTCGAGTTTGTCGTCATCCACCACCTCGTTCACGAAACCCCATTGCAGTGCCGTCTCTGCGCTGATGGCATCGCCGGTCATCGCCATCTCGAGCGCGCGCTTCGGGGTGAGACTGCGCGCCACCGCAACAAGCGGCGTGTGGCAGAACAGCCCGCCCTTGCCGCCGGGAATCGCAAAGGATGCGGACCGCGCCGCGACAGCGAGGTCGCACGTGGCCACCAGCTGGCACCCTGCGGCCGTGGCGAGCGCGTGCACCCGCGCCACCACGGGCTGGGGCACGGTGTGGATCATCTGCATGAGCTCGCTGCACACGGTGAACAACTCGTGCGCGTCCTCGAACGTGGCCCCGCGCATCTCCCCGAAGTTGTGACCGGCGGAGAACACAGGGCCTTCCGCGGCCAAAATGATCCCGG
This sequence comes from Actinomycetota bacterium, assembly GCA_009920715.1. GTDB lineage: Bacteria > Actinomycetota > Acidimicrobiia > Acidimicrobiales > Ilumatobacteraceae > UBA2093. The sequence goes on from RFZO01000092.1 coordinate 7,555, forward strand.
TGGCGTCGCTCTCCCCCGTCGCCGCGAAGGCATCCGTGAGTGCGCGCAGCACACCGAGTGACAGCGAGTTGCGCTTGGCCGGGTTGCACAGGGTGATGGTGACTGCGTCACCGTCACGCGTGCTCCGGACTGATTCGCTCCCGGAAATGTCGTTGCTCATGTCCTGCACCCCCATTGAAGACTACGCACGCAAGGGTTGGGTGCGCCCTCTGGGGCTCGAACCCAGGACCCACGGATTAAAAGTCCGCTGCTCTACCAACTGAGCTAAAGGCGCGGGGGCGGAGCCGAACCCGGAGCGAAGCTCGCCCGGAGAACAGTGCCGACCTGTTGCTCAGGCTAGTTCGGGGCAAGTGAAACCGACCATTGACACCCGTCGATGAATCGAGCTCAAACTGCGGTCATGCCGTGGTGTGGGCCAGCACCCGACCTGGTCGTGCCTGCGTGATGCCGGATTCGCCGACAATCCGTACGCCGTTCGTCCACACGCCCAGGATGCCGCGGGGCGGCACCGTCGGATCTTCGTACGTTCCGGTGTCGATGATCTCGCGGTGGTCGAACAACACCAAGTCGGCAAATGCGCCCGGTGCAATGACTCCCCTGTTGTCCAAGGAGAATCGCTGGGCGGACATACCGGTCATCTTGTTCACGGCTGTCTCCATGGAAATCACGCCGCGGTTGCGCGAATACTCGCCCAGAATCCGGGGGAACGTGTGATGCAGTCGAGGATGAGGCCGCGACCCGGCCGGGATTCCGTCA
>RFZO01000093.1 GCA_009920715.1 Actinomycetota bacterium
GATCTCGCCGATGTCGGAGTAGTGCGCACCGGTGGTCCAGATCTTCTGCCCGTTCACCACCCACTCGTCGCCGTCACGGACCGCCCTCGTCCCCAGGCTGGCGAGGTCGCTTCCGGCGCCGGGCTCGCTGAACAACTGGCACCAGATCTCCTCGCCCGCGAGGGCGGGAAGCACGTACCTCTCCTTCTGCTCGTCAGTTCCCGCGTGGATGATCGTCGGTGCCGCCCAGCCGATTCCGATCTGGTTCGACGGGCGCTTCACCCCGGCGCGGGCGAACTCGTCGTCGATGATCAGCTGGTGCACCGGGTCGGCGCCGAGTCCCCACGGCTCGGGCCAATGGGGCGCGACGTACCCGGACTCGGCGAGGTCACGCGCGGAGGCGTACGGATGAGCGGCGAGCCACGCGCGGACCGCGAGGCGCCGCGGGTCGTCATCGCCCGGCAGCAGGTCCTCCATGGCGTCACAGTATTCGGGGGCGACTACCGTGAACCACATGGGTGCCGACGGTCTCGAGACGTTCCGCGGGCAGGTCGCCGACTGGCTCGCCGACAACAGACAGCACGCACCGCGCGACTACGGCGCGATATGCCCTCCCGACCTCGTCGACGAGGGTGTCGCATGGCAGAGGCGCATCTACGAGGCGGGATTCGCCGGTTTGCACTGGCCGGCCGACCACGGCGGCCGCGGCCTCAGCCCTGCCCACCACGGCGTGTGGGTGGAGGAGTGCGCGAAGGCCGGCGTCCCGCCCGTTCTGAACATGGTCGGTCTCGTCCTCGCCGGCGGCGCGGTCATGGCGTTCGGGGACGACGCACAGAAGGAGCGTCACCTGCGCGCCACGCTCTCCGCCGAGCATGTGTGGTGCCAGCTGTTCAGCGAGCCGGGTGCGGGCAGCGACCTGGGCTCCCTCTCCACACGCGCAGAGCGGGACGGTGACCGTTTCGTGGTGAACGGGCAGAAGGTGTGGTGCAGCGGCGGCCGGTGCAGCAACTGGGGCATCCTGATGGCGCGCACCAACCCCGATGCGCCGAAGCACGAGGGCATCTCCTTCTTTCTCTGCCCCATGGACCTCCCGGGCATCGAGGTGAGACCCCTTCGCCAGATGACCGGTGAGGCCGAGTTCGACGAGGTCTTCTTCACGGATGTCGAACTGCCGGCGGACTCGCTGATCGGCCCGCTGCACGGCGGCTGGGGCGTGGGGATGGCGGTGCTGACCAACGAACGCGGCCACATCGGGGCCAGCATCATCGGGCTCGAGCGCAGGATCGACCAGATGGCGGCGCTGGGCCGCGGCCGCGGCCTGGACGAATCGCGCCGGCAGCAGCTCGCACAGCTGATGTCGCGCGGCATCGCGTACAAGGCCGTCGCCCAGACCCAGGGGCCGGTCGCGTCGACTGCGTCGTCCCTCATGAAGCTCGGGATCACCGAGATGATGTTCGACGTGGCCATGCTGCGCGGCGACATCGCCGGCGCCGACGCGATGCTCGAGGGACCCGACGCACTCGGCATGCTCGCCGCGCCGGGCGGCCGCATCGCCGGCGGCTCCAGCCAGGTCCAGCGCAACATCATCGGCGAGCGCCTGCTCGGGTTGCCACGGGAACCGAAATGACCCGGAACATCGCCTGCCACGACGCGACGTTGATCTCCTCGCTCGACGGCGTGACAATCGCGGTGCACGATTTCGGCGGCACCGGGTCGCCCGTGCTCCTCTCGCACGCCACCGGCTTCCATGCCCACTGCTTTGAGCCGATGGCCTCCGTCCTCGTCAACTCGCACCGTTGCATGGGGCTCGACCACCGCGGGTACGGCGATGCCGAACGGATCGACCCCGCGACGGTGGAATGGAAGCCCTACGGTGACGACGCACTTGCAGCCGCGCGGCACCTCTCCGCGCTCCACGGCGGCGAGCCGGTCGTGGGGATCGGCCACTCCATGGGCGGGGCGTCGTTGCTGATGGCCGCGCTGCACGAACCGCACCTGTTCCGCGCGCTCTTCGTGTTCGAGCCCATCGTCTTCCCACCGCCGTCGGATGATGCCCCGCGCGCCGAGAGTCCGTTGCCCGCCGGTGCCCGCAAGCGACGCGACCGGTTTGATTCGTTCGAGTCGGCACTGGAGAACTTCACCGCCAAACCACCGATGAGCTCGTTCCACCCGGCTGCCCGTGAGGCGTACGTCCGGCATGGTTTCGCCCCCTCGCCCGACGGAGGCATCGTGCTGAAGTGCCTCCCCGAGCACGAGGCACGCACCTACGAGACCGGCGCGACGTCTGGCATGTTCGATCACCTCGGGGAGGTAGAGGTTCCCGTATGGGTCATGGCCGGTGCTCTCGCCCCGTTCCAGCCGTCGAGTTTTGCGGGACGCGTCGCGGAGGAGCTTCCGCGCTCCACTTTCGTGCGGTGGGACGAGATGGGACATTTCGGCCCCCTCGAGCACCCCGAGACCATTGCCGCCTTCGTCGAGCGCACGCTCGCCACGCTGTGAACTCTCCCGACAACGGCGGCCCGGTCGACAGGTTCGACGCCGCGTGCGACAGGGTGCTCGAGCCGATGCGGTCGCTCGCCGCGGTCCGCGCCGTCTTCGGTGCGGCCAGCACCGCGGGAGACTTCAGCATCGTGTGGCACGTCATCGGCCTCCTCCTCGCGATCGGTTCGCTCGACCGCCTGCGCGAGGCTCTTTTTCTCTCCGTCGCACTTGGCGCGGAGAGCCTCATCGTCAACCAAGGCATCAAGCGCATGTTCCGGCGGGAGCGGCCCACGGAAGGTGGGGACGACCGCTTCGATGTCCGCCGCCCGAGCACCTCGAGCTTCCCCTCCGGCCATGCATCCTCGGCGACGCTCGCCGCGATGCTCCTCGTGTCGTTCACCGGATGGCCCGCGGGGTGGGTGTTCGTCGTGGTCGCGGTGGTCGTCGCGCTCAGCCGCGTGATGGTCCGCATCCACCACGCGAGCGACGTGCTCGGCGGTGCGCTCGTCGGCGCGGGCCTCGGGTGGGTTGCCCTTGCGGCGGCATCCGCGGTTCTGTGACCGGGCCACGCGGGGAATATTGAGCGGCACAGGTGGTTGCACGGGGAATGACAGAGCGCTTCGGCATCACGTACGACTACCGCTGTCCGTTCGCGCGCCTCGTCCACGACCATGTCGTCGTCGCGCTCCGTGACGGTGCCGACTGGGATGTCACCTTCCTCCCCTTCTGTCTCGGACAGGCCCACGTCGAGGAAGGCGAACCCGACATCTGGGAGCGCCCGCACGACGACTCCGGCCTTCTCGCACTCCAGCTGTCCGTCTCGGTGCGCGACCTCCAGCCGGGAGCGTTCCTCGCCGTCCACCATGCCCTGTTCAACCACCGCCACAACGGAGGTGGTTCTCTGCGCGACGAGTCAACCCTCCGGCGCGTCATCACCGAAGCGGGTGCCGACGCGGACGCCGCGTTCGCCGACGTCTCCACGGGCCGTCCGCTCTCCGTGATCCGCGAGGAGCACACGAAGTACGTTCGCTCGCACGAGGTGTGGGGCACCCCCACGTTCGTGATGGACGACAAGGCCGTCTTCGTGCGCCTGCTCGACCACTCCCACGGCGATGCCGCCACGGCGCGCACCACAGTCGACAGGATCATCGCCGACATCCGCTGGCCCATTCTCAACGAGTTCAAGCACACGTCCGTGCCCATGTGACCCCGCCGGGCGGTGCCGCCCGCGGTGGGTTGTAGGTTGAGCGCCATGTCTGGCGCGGAGCGGAGGATGAGCGACACCGAGGCCCTCATGTGGCGCCTCGAGAAGGACCCGTACCTGGCCTCCACGTTCGCCAACATCACCATCCTCGACAGACCCCCGGACATGGACCTCCTGTACGCGCGCATGGAGCGCACGTCCGTCCTGTTCCCCCGCCTGCGGCGGCGCGTGCAGCTCGCGCCGGGGAACATCGGGAACCCGTCGTGGGCCGACGATCCCGGCTTCGACATCCGACATCATGTCCGGCAGATGGCACTCCCCGCGCCCGGCTCCATGCGGCAGCTCCAGGATCTGGTCACCCTGCTCATCGCCGACCCGTTCGACCGTTCCCGCCCGCTGTGGCAGTTCATCGTGATCGACGGCCTCGAGGGCGGGCGAAGCGCCATGGTCCTGAAGCTCCACCACACGGTCACCGACGGCGAGGGCGGGGTGGAACTGTCGCTCCAGTACCTCGACCTCGAGCGTGAGCCGGGGCCGCTGCCCGCGATCGACCCCGAGATACTGAACGCGGTCAACAACGTGAAGGAGCCGGATGCCACCGACGCACTCCGTGGCGCCATGAGCGACTCCCTCCGCATACCGCTCGCCGTGCTGAAGCAGGTGCGCGACGTGCTCGCCAATCCCTCGGTCCTCGGCGAGATCGGGTCATCCACCTCCGCCACGGTGAGGAGCCTGGTTGCACAACTGTCGGAGTCCGACGCCGCGCGGTCACCGCTGTGGACGGAGCGCAGCCTGCGGCGCCGCCTCGAGGTCGCCCGCGTGCCGTACACGGAGATGCGGACGGTCTCGAAGATGCTCGGCGGCACGCTCAACACGGCCTTCGTCACCGCCGCGGCGCACGCGGCCGGCCGCTACCACGACCAGATGGGGGCACCCGTCGAGTCGCTGCGTGCCTCCATGGCGATCAGCACCCGCACCTCCGCGAGCGAGGGGAACGCCTTCTCGCTGGTGCGCATGCTCGTGCCCACATCGCCCATGGGCATCACGGACAGGTTCGAGGCCATCAACGAGATCCTCACGGCTGCCCGTGGCGGCGGGGCGTCGAACGCCCTCGAGGCGATTGCCACGGTGTCCACCGTGATGCCCACGTCCGTCATCACGCGTCTCGCGAGGTCCCAGGCAGAGACGGTGGACTTCGCCACGTCGAACGTCCGCGGCGCGGGCATCCCGCTGTACGTGGCCGGGGCCAAGCTCCTCGCCAACTATCCCATCGGTCCGCTCGGCGGCGTCGCGTTCAACATGACGCTGCTGTCGTACATGGGAAGCCTGGACGTCGGGATCAACATCGACGAGGCGGCGGTGGAGAGTCCCGAGTTGCTGCGCGAGTCACTGGAGCTGGCGTTCAGCGAAATCGTCTCTCTCGCCCCTGCGCAGGAGACGGCACCGGATGTGCCGCCGCCACCACCTCCGCCGGCCGCACCGCGGCGGCGCTGGTTCAGGCGTTCGCGCTGAGCAGCGAACGGAGGTCGAGGAGGAGGTCAGCCACCTCGGTGGCGGAGACGAGCTCGCGGCGGAGCATCTCGGCGAGTGCCTTGTCGATGACGGCGATCGCCTCGGTGACCACTGGTTCGCGGGTCTCGATCATCTCTTGCTCCTTTTCCCGGGAGCGGGTGACGGTGTGCCTTCGGCAACCGGTCCGCCCTCTGAGCACATCGTACAGACGGCACGTATCGGGATGCGGACACCCCTCACCCCGACGGGTGACATTCGGCATCCGTCCGTGGCATAGGGTTCACGAATGGACCTGAACGGGAGAACAACAGTCGTCACCGGAGCCGCGAACGGGATCGGCGCAGCACTCGCCCGGAGGTTCCACGCCGCCGGTGCCCGCGTGGTGCTGGCCGACAGGGACGCCGAGAACCTCGCCGTCGTCGCGGCCGGGCTGAACTCGCTCAGGCCTGACTCGGCATTCGCCGTCACGGCCGACATCAGCACCGAGCAGGGCAACATCGACCTCATCAACGCCGCGCGCGACAGGTTCGGGTTCATCAGCCTCTTCTTCGCGAACGCCGGGGTTGCCATGGGAACCGACCTCGCCGAGACCGACGAGGCAACATGGCGCACGATCATGGACATCAACCTGAACGCGCACCGCTGGGCCGCCAAGCACCTCATCCAGGACTGGCTGGCCGCCGGCGAGGGCTATTTCTGCAGCACCGCGTCGGCCGCCGGCCTGCTGTCCCAGATCGGCAGCGCCACCTACAGCGTCACGAAGCACGCAGCGGTGGCGTTCGCCGAGTGGATGTCGATCACGTACGGGGACAGGGGCGTCCGCGTGTCGTGCCTGTGCCCGCAGGGAGTGAACACCAACATGCTGAACCCGCCGGACCGCCCGAAGGACCCCTCCGGCGGGATCGCACGCACGGGCGGCGACGTGGTGAAGGCATCGGGCGACGTGCTGGAGCCCGCGGAGGTGGCGGACATCGTGTACGCCCACATCCTCGAGGAGCACTTCCTCATAATGCCCCACCCCGAGGTGCACACGTACGAGAAGCGCAAGGTCGAGGACCGCGACAGGTGGCTTGCCGGGATGCGCCGGCTCCAGGCACGCATCATCGGCTGAGTCGACTCACCCTCGTCCCGGGCACCGGGCCGGGGCGGTGCACCACCGGACCATCAACTGCGGGCACGCCCGCTTCAGGGACACCCGTGCGAGGGACATAGTGTGCGGCCATGGGAGTACGCCTCGAACCGTCCGACGAATACATGCACGAACTGGGCCCGGAGTCCAACTTCAACGAGAGCATGTACATCAACTGCTTCGATCCCGCCACGCGCATGGGCGGCTGGTTCCGGATGGGGAACCGGGCAAACGAGGGCCACGCAGAGATGACCATCTGCATCTACCTGCCCGACGGACGCGTGGGTTTCATGTTCAAGCGGCCAGCCATCGAGAACAACGACGCTCTCGACGCCGGCGGCCTGACCTGGACCATGGTCACCCCGTTCGAGGAACTGCGCATCGACTACTCGGGCAAGGTCTGCCTGCTCGACAATCCCCACGACATGGCGGACCCGAAGACAGCCTTCAAGAACAACCCGTTCGTGGAGTGCGAGGCGCACATCACCTTCACCGGCAAGGGACGTGCCTCGATGTTCGGCGGGGAACCCGACACCCCCCACGAGGCACCGGGCGAGGAGTTCGCGAAGGGCCACTACGAGCAGCTCGTCGCCGCCACCGGCTCGATCCGCGTCGGTGACCAAGAGTTCGCGATGAACGGTTTCGGCCTGCGTGACCATTCGTGGGGCCCGCGGTACTGGCAGGCACCGTGGTACTACAGGTGGCTCACCGCGAACTTCGGCGCTGACCTCGGGTTCATGGCCAGCCGCGTGGCGAAGAAGGACGGCCCCGGTTCGCGGGGCGGGTTCGTGTGGGACGGCGGGCAGATCCACCTCTGCGACGACGTGCAGATCAGCACGGTCACCACGGGTGACGACGCGTACCACCAGAAAGTGACCGGCGTGATCAGGTCGTCGAAGTCGGCCAAGGAGTGGAACTTCGAGGGAGAGGTGTCCAGCCTGATCCCGTTGCGCAACCGCCGCCAGGACCCGGACGGCAACTGGCTGATGACCCGGATCAGCGAGGGAATGACGAAGTGGACCATCACATCCGGTGAGCACGAGGGGAAGACCGGCTTCGGGATGTCGGAGTACCTCGACCAGATCATCGACGGCAGACCTGTCGGCATCGCCGAATAGCTGCACGGCTCCGGGTCGGTGCCCGGCAGCGCACCGTCCGTAGCGAGACGCAACGGGCAGGGCCGACCCATGCCGCCGTTACGGTGGCTGCATGGGACCCACTTCTCACCGACCCGTCCGCCCGGCTTCGCGATTCCGCAGGGCGCTGAGTGCGGGGCTGGCGGCAACTGCGTCGGCGGTCATCGTCGTCGCGTCAACCCCGTCGCCCGCGTCCGCCGACCCGTTCACGTATGTGGACGTCTCCACCGGGTACCACGCCGCGTGTGCGGTTTCCGACGACGGATCGGCAGTGTGCTGGGGATGGAACCGCCAGCGGGCCCTCGGCACCGCCGACACGTCGGAAAAAGTGATGACGCCGTCGCGCGTCAGCCTTCCCGGCGGCCAGAGATTCGCATCAGTCTCGGTTGGTGACGGCGCCACAGTCTGCGGCATCACCACCACAGGCACCGCGTACTGCTGGGGTGAGCACCATCTCGGCAACTACTTCTCCCCCACCAGCACCGTGCCGGTACCGGTCGAACTGCCGGCATCGGTCCGGGTGAGGTCGCTCGCGAACGGCGGTTCCATCGCGTGCGCGGTGTCCACCCAGGACGAGCTGTGGTGCTGGGGCGACGTGCTCGACTTCGGCAACGGCAGCACCGAGGCCACCCGCACTCCCGAACGTGTACCCA
>RFZO01000094.1 GCA_009920715.1 Actinomycetota bacterium
GACTCCACCCGGCCGGGCGTAATCTGCCTGCATGGGGGAGACAACGAAGAGACGCCGCGGCGGACCGCGATCGGTCGCGGACTGGACCGAGGGACAGCCGTACGACCGGATCACGGTGGAGAAGGCGACGCCAACGGTGGGCGCGTACGTGTCGGGCGTCGACCTGGCGGATGTCGACGACGAGACCGTTGCAGAGATCCGACGTGCGCTGAACGAGAACTGCGTCCTGTTCTTCCGCGACCAGGGGATGTCGGTCGACGAGCACATCTCGTTCGGCCGGAGGTTCGGCGAACTGGACATCCACCCGGCCGCGCCGGATTCCGGTGCCCACCGCGAGGTACTCGTCATCCATGCCGACGAGAACTCGGCGCGCGCGAACGGCGAGGAGTGGCACTCCGACGTGTCGTGCCTGCCCGCGCCGCCGATGGGGAGCATCCTGCACATGCACGTGGTCCCGCCCGCGGGGGGCGACACGCTGTTCTCCAGCATGAATGCCGCCTACGAGGCACTGAGCGACCGGATGAAGGCGTATCTCGACGGGATGACGGCCGTCCATGACGGTGCCCACATCTACGGTGCGTCGGACTTCAGCCGGAAGGACGGTGCCGAGTACCCGCGCGCGGTGCACCCTGTGGTGCGCACCCATCCCGAGACCGGGCGCAAGTGCCTGTTCGTCAACCGCGGCTTCACCACCCGACTCTCCGGGGTGCCGCGCGACGAGAGCGATGCGGTGCTCGAGTACCTCTACAGGCACATGGAGCACCCGAACTTCCAGGTGAGGTTCACCTGGCAACCCGGCTCGGTCGCCTTCTGGGACAACCGCAGCGCCCAGCACCGCGCGATCTGGGACTACTGGCCGCACCGCCGCACGGGCAACCGCGTGACGGTGCAGGGCGACATCCCGTACTGAGCGCGACGCGGGGTCAGCCGAAGCGGCGCCGGATGGCGTTGCCGTGCGCCGGGAAACCCTCGTGGTCCGCGAGCGCCACAATGCTGTTCGCCATGCGGCGCAGCGCGGCCTCGTTCGCCTTCGCCACCGCGGTGCGCTTCAGGAAGGCCTCCACTGTGATGCCCGACGACACGTGCGCGAACCCGCTGGTGGGGAGCGATGCCGGGCAGCCGATAACGAAATTGGCGGCGCTGAAGGGTGTGTGCTGGCCGACGAGGATCTCGCCGGCGTTGACCAGTGCGTCGACGACCGCCTCCTCGTGACGCGGGTCCACGATCACCTGCATGTGCTCTGGCGCGTACTCGTTCGCCACGTCGACCGCGTCGTTCATGTTCGCTGTGACGACGACCCCGCCGTTGGTGCCGAGCGACGACCTCGCCGCCGCCGCCCTGACCTCCGGGAGGTCCGCGAGTTGACGCTCCAGCTCGGCGTCGACAAGGTCGACCAGTTCCGCGGACGGGGTGACGAGAACGACCGATGAGTCCGTTCCGTGCTCGGCCTCGATCAGCAGGTCGGCGGCGAGTCTCACGGGGTCGGCGGTGTGGTCGGTGATGACCAGGCTCTCCGTGGGCCCGAGCAGCATCATGGTTGCGAGCCCGTGGCGCTGCATCTCCACCTGCGCGATGGTGACGGCGGGACTGCCGGGGCCCACGACCTTGCGCACGCGCGGGATGGACTGCGTGCCGAAGCCGAGTGCCGCGATGCCCGCCGGGCCGTTCACGCGGAACACCTGCGTGATGCCGAGCAGGCGGCACACCACGAGCACCGCCGGGTCGACCTCGCCGGCGCCACCCGGCACGGGCGGCACCACCAGCACGATGTCGCGCACACCGGCGACCACCGCGGGCACGCCCAGCTGGTACGCGACGGAGGGGTAGCTGGCCTTCCCGCTCGGCACGAAGAGCCCGACGCTCGAGACTGGCGTGATCTTCTCGCCGGCGACAAGTCCGTTCTCGATCTCGATCTGCCAGTCCGAGGCCCGCTCCATCAACTGGTCGTTGAAGGCCCGCAGATGCGAGATGGCATCGATGATGGCGGCCTCCACCGCCGGGTCGATCCTCGCCACCGCGATCTCCTCGGGGCTCACACGGAGCCGGTCGGGGGTGATGCTGATGCCGTCGAACCGTGCGAGCGCGTCGCACACTGCGTCGTCGCCGCGCAGCCGGACGTCCTCGATGAGCGTTCCGATGGAGGCACGCAGGGCGGGGTCGAAAATGTCGTCGATGCCGCGGTGGAACAGGGCCGCCCTGTCGGCGGCCGACATGGCGTCCCAGTCCATCCTCCTCAGCACGCCGGTCATGCCACGAAACCTACCGTTGCGGCCCTGACGGCACGGAAGGGTTTCCCCGCCCCGATAGAGTTCAGTCACGTTCCGAAAGGGGAGCGATCATGACCGTCACCGTTGTCGTAGGTACCCAGTGGGGTGACGAAGGCAAAGCCAAGGTCATCGACCTCCTCGCCGCAGGCAACCAGTACGTGGTGCGCTACCAGGGCGGGCACAACGCCGGTCACACCGTCGTGGTGGGCGACCAGAAGTACGCCCTGCAGCTGACACCGAGCGGCGTGCTGTACGACACCGTCACTCCCGTCATCGGCAACGGCGTGGTGGTGGACCTCCCCACCCTGTTCCGCGAGATCGATTCCCTCGAGTCGCGCGGCGTCTCGTGCGCCCGGCTGAAGGTGTCCAGCCTCGCCCACCTCATCTTCCCGTGGCACCAGTCCATCGACGCCGCGCTCGAGGCAGCGCGAGGCGACGCGAGAATCGGCACGACCCTCAAGGGCATCGGTCCCGCCATGGTCGACAAGGTCAGACGCTCCGGCATCCGCGCGGGCGAGGTGCTGAATCCCGGCACGTTCGCCGCGAAGCTGCGCGAGCGTGCGAATGCCGCGGCGAAGGAAGTGGCCGATGTGGGCGGCGAGCCGTTCGATGCGGAGACGGTCGTGGCGGAGTTCCTCGCGCACGCGGAGCGTCTCGTGCCGTACGTGGCCGACACGGTGAGCCTGCTGCACGAGGCACGCGAGTCCGGTGCGCGGATCCTCCTGGAGGGTGCGCAGGCGACGTTCCTCGACATCGACCACGGCACCTACCCGTACGTGACGTCGTCGAACCCGGTGGCGGGGGGTGCGTCGGTCGGCACCGGACTGGGGCCGCGCCACATCGACCGCGTGGTGGGCATCGCCAAGGCGTACACCACGCGCGTCGGGATGGGACCGTTCCCGAGCGAACTGACCGACGACCTGGGAGACCGCCTGGTGGACATCGGCCGCGAGTTCGGCACCGTCACGGGCAGGCGCCGCCGCACCGGGTGGTGCGACACCGTGATGCTGCGCCATGCGGCGCGCGTGAACTCTCTCACCGAGATCGCCCTCACCAAGCTCGATGTTCTCGACACGTTCGACGAGGTCAAGGTGTGCGTGGGGTACGCGATCGACGGCAGGCGGATCACCCAGTACCCCGACACCGTGGAGCGTCTTGCCATGGTGGAACCCGAGTACGTGACGCTGCCGGGATGGAAGTGCAGCACGGAGGGCATCTCCTCGTGGGACGCACTGCCGCAGTCGGCCCGCGACCTGGTGAGCATCATCGAGAAGGAGGCGGGTGTTCCCGTGACACACATCGGCACCGGACCCGCGCGCAATGCCATGGTGGTGCGTTCATGATCCCCCGTTACTCCTCACCCCAGGTCGACGCGCTGTTCAGCGAGGAGGCCAAGATGGCTCGCTGGCTGGAGATCGAGCTTGCGGTCACGGAGGAACTGGCCGCGGAGGGCGTGGTCGATGCCGCGCACGCCGCCGCCTGCCGTGCGTCCGCACCTGTGGTCGATGCCGCGTTCGTCGGGAGAGTCGAGGAGCGCGAGTCCGTCACCAACCACGACGTCGCCGCGTTCGTGGACGTGGTGCAGGCCGCCGTCGGTGCGCCCGCCGGTGCGTGGATCCACTACGGGCTCACCAGCACCGACGTGGTCGACACCGGACTGTGCTGGGCACTGCGCGACGCGGCGGACCTGATTGTCTCCGCCCAGACCGAGCTCCTGCGCGCGCTCGTCGCATTGGCACGCCAGCACGCCGGCACCGCGATGATCGGGCGCACGCACGGCATCCACGCCGAGCCGACAACTTTCGGGGCGAAGATTGCGCTGTGGGCGCTGCAGGTTGACCGTGACCGCTCGCGCATGCGGGCGGCCCGGCAGGCGGTGGCGGTGTGCAAGCTGTCCGGCGCTGTCGGCACGTACTCGAACATCCCGCCCGCCGTCGAGACGCGCGTGGCCGCGCGCCTCGGGCTGGTGCCTGTGCCCGCCACGCAGGTGATCGCACGTGACCGCCACGCGGAGTACCTGTGGGCGTGCGCGAGCGCCGGCACCACGCTCGAGATGATCGCCGTGGAGCTCCGGCACCTGCAGCGCACCGAGGTGGGCGAGGTGCGAGAGGGTTTCGCGAAGGGCCAGAAGGGCAGCAGCGCCATGCCGCACAAGCGCAACCCCATCTCGGCCGAGACGATCAGCGGGCTGTCCCGCGTTCTCCGCGGGAACCTCCAGGTGGGTCTTCAGGACGTGCCGCTGTGGCACGAACGGGACATCTCGCACTCCTCTGCCGAGCGAATCGTGCTGCCCGACTCGACGTCGCTCGTGTACTACATGACGAGACGGATGACGTCGCTTCTCTCGAATCTCGAGGTCGACACCGACCGCATGCTCGCGAACCTCGACATGCTGCACGGTGTCGTGTACTCGCAGTCGGTGCTGCTGGCCATGGTGTCAGCGGGAATGCTGCGCGACGACGCCTACCGGGTCGTCCAGGAATGCGCGGCCAGGGCGATCCAGCAGGGCACACCTTTCCGCGACGTCCTCACCGGCGACCCGAGAGTGACGGTCAGCGGTGCGGAACTCGATGCGGCGTTCGACCTCGCACGTGTGCTCAAGGATGCAGACCGCGGGATCGCGGCGCTCGATTCGCTGGAATTCTGACGGAGGGCGTCGCCTACTCGGCGATGCCCGCCTTCTTCAGCACCGCGGGGCTCACGCCCACCTCGCGCCACGCATCGAACGTGATGTCGTTGCGGTCGCTGAAACGCTTGGCAACCCTCACGAACTTCGCCTCTGCCGCCTTCACCTGTGCAGGTGTCTTCATGCCGGCGAGCTCGTTGCGCAGGTTCAGCCGTTCCTGGATGAGCCGCACCTTCGTCACCGGGTCGGCGGACCGCATCTCGATGTTGATGGCGGTCAGGCGCTTCGCGATGGACTCGGGAGTGCGCTTCCGGCCGCGGCGCGGTCTCGTGGCTTCCACGATCTCGAGGTACTCGCGGATGATTTTCCCCTCGGCCCGGCCGTTTGCGAGGGCCTGCTTGTGGGCCTTTGACATCTCGGGCTTCTTCGAGGTCTTCTGTGCTGTCTTCTTCGTCGCCATGGTCGTTCGTCGTCGTTTCGTCGTGCGCTGCGTCGCTTCGGGTGATTGGATAACCAATTGTGGTGAGGAAGTACAGCCAGGAACGAATCGTAAGTTTCAAAACGAAATGTATGTACTTTTCTTCCGCTGGCACGCTTGTAGAGTGCAAACGGTGAATTCGCAGTTTCCCCATACGCCGCAAGGACTTCCCGAACTTGACAATGTCCGTGCGGCACTGCGGGACCACGTCTTCCAGCACTCCCTGAAGACCGGTGATTTCACCCTGAAGTCCGGCCGAAAAAGCACCTGGTTCCTCGACACCAAGCAGACCGCCTGCCGTCCCGACGGCATCGTGCTGGTGGCGGACGCGGCGTTGCAGGTCATCCCCCGCGACGCAACAGCAATCGGCGGGCTCACCATGGGTGCCGACCCGGTGGCCTTCGGTGTGGCCGCCGTCGCCGCCACGCGGGGTGTCAACCTGCGCAGCTTCAGCGTGCGCAAGGAGGCGAAGGACCACGGTGTCACGGGCCGTCTTGCCGGTGCACTGCAGCCAGGCGACAAGGTGGTCATAACCGAGGACACCGTCACGCGCGGCACCTCCCTCTTCGAGGCTGTCGACGTGGTGCGCGGGTTCGGGGCGGAGGTGGTGCTCATCACGGTCATCGTCGACCGCGGCGGCACGTGCGCCGCAATGGCCGCGGATGCCGGCATCGCGTACGCACCCCTGCTCACCGCACCGGATCTCGGGTTCGAATTCGGTAGTTGACACGCGACGCACGATGACGGAGCCGAATTCCGTCGCGCACCGTGCGGGGTGGAAACATGGTGCAATGAAACGAGCAATCCCCCTGGTTGCCTGCGTCGCGCTGCTGGCCGCATGCGGCGGGTCGTCCACAGCCGACACGACCGCACCCCAGGCGAGCACAACGGACACCTCAAACACCGAGGTCACCGACACCAGCGGCGCACCCGCCGGGAAACTGGCCGCGGTGACGGTGGACGTGACCGTGGGCGTGGACAGCAGCGAGACGCGCCGGGAGGAGGTTGCGCTGGGTGCCCCCGTCACGCTGAACGTCACCAACCCCGGAGCCGACGACGAATTCCATCTGCACGGCTATGACCTCTCGCCCGGCACGACACCGAAGGGCGAGACGGCATCGATCAGTTTCACCGCGGACAAGGCGGGCGAGTTCGAGCTCGAGAGCCACGTCACCGGCGAGGTGCTCGTGGTGCTCGTGGTGTCATGAGCCTGCAGGATCTTTTCTCGCTCACCGAGCACGGTGCGGACGCGTTCGTGGGTGCCGGCCATCCGTACCCGTGGGGCGGTCTGTACGGGGGGCACATCGTTGCCCAGGCCCTCGTGGCGGCAACGCGCACGGTGGACGAGGGTTTCGCGCCGCACTCTGTCCGTGCGTACTTCATCCGCCGCGGCGACAACACCGAGACTGTCCGCTACGAGGTGGACCGCATCCGCAACGGTCGAAGCTTCGCCACGCGCCGCGTGGTGGCACGCCAGTCGTTCGGGGCGATCCTGAACCTCGAGGCGAGTTTCCAGGTCCGCGAGGAGTCGACGGAGTCGTCACCCGTGTCGATGCCGGCGGGCGTGCCCATGCCCGGTGACATCGCGCAGTTCGCGGAACCGTGGATGGGCGCCTTCCAGCAGAAGGACGTGGACCGCTCGCTGCGTTTCGGCCCGCGGGACGGCAGCGGCCAGCTGATGTCGTGGTACCGCACCACGGAGGACTTCGGGGGCAACCAGCTGCTGAACCGCTGCGCCCTCGCCTACCTCTCGGACGACCTTCCCACCGGTGCTGTGATCCACGGCGTGCCGGAGCTGGCGAAGTACTGGAACGTGGAGAACTCCTTCTTCTCTGCCAGCCTCGACCACACGGTGTGGTTCCACCGCGATGTCGACATGACGAAGTGGCACCTGTTCGAGATGAACTGCCACGCCTACGTGAACGGGCGCGGTCTGGCGCTCGGGTACGTGTTCGCGGAGGACGGGACCCACGTGGCGACGGTGGCGCAGGAGACGCTGGTGCGTCTCAACACGAAGTGAAGTGACGCCAAGACGCGACACCGAGATGCGGCGGGAAACGGGAACGGCGGCCCGAAGGCCGCCGTCCTGGTGGTCGAGACCGGCGTCGATCCGGTGACCCCACGCTTTTCAGGCGTGTGCTCTGCCAACTGAGCTACTCGACCGTGACGCCGCCGCATTGCTGCGACGGCAGTCCTATGGCGTGTCCGCCATATGGCGGTCCCGACGGGACTCGAACCCGCGACCTCCGGCTTGACAGGCCGGCGTGAACTCCAACTTCACCACGGGACCAGGTGTGTGACCACTTGGTCTTGGCACCCCCAACGGGATTCGAACCCGTGCCGCCACCTTGA
>RFZO01000095.1 GCA_009920715.1 Actinomycetota bacterium
ACCACCTCGTGCGCTCGAGCATCGGCCTGCGCGTGCGTCTGTTCCGCGGGGGTGACAACTGATGGCCGCGAAGAAGGAAGTGAAGGTCGCGAGCGCGGCCGGTGCTCTCGCAAGCGTGCCGTCGTTCGAGAAGGTCGTCGAGGCGTTCCAACTGCTGCTCGCGAAGATCGAGCAGGACATCGCGGACCTCGAGTCTCGCGTCGGCGTTGGCAACGTGCTGTTTGCGCAGGTCGAGGGCATCGTGCGTCGCGCGCTCGATGAGTTCGAGTGGTCCACGCTGCGCGGGCTCATCCAGTCCGAGCTGCTCACGCTCGTGCTGACGGGCCGCAGCGTCGTCAAGGACGACGACACCGACCTCGCCTGAGGCAACTCGGGCGTCGCAAGGCCCGTCCCTTCACGCGGGGGCGGGCTTTTGCGTGCCCGTAAACCGTTGCGCCGCAACAGGTCACAGGAAAATGTCGGGTGGCGCGTTTTTCCTGCTTGACAGCCAAGCGCAGCGGCCCCATATTGCTTGTGTCGGCGGGAGGAGTGGCCGACGCAGCAAGCGAGGCAGCACTTGACAGCAAAGCCGGACAAGGTAGATTTGACAGAGGTGAGCGAGGAGGTTCGCAAGTTCCTCGCGGCAGCAGGCAGGAAGGGCGGCAAGTCGCGAGCCGCCAAGCTGAGCAAGACGCGACGACGCGAGATAGCCCGCCAGGGCGGACTGGCAAAGGCAGCAAGAAAGTCCGAGCAGTAGATCCGGGAGTTCACACAAACCCGCGAGCCCCTCGAACTCTCTGTAGGGCCTGTAGCTCAGACGGATAGAGCAGCGGTTTCCTAAACCGCGTGCCACTGGTTCGACTCCAGTCGGGGCCACCAACTACAGAGAGAGGCTCGCATCGGAGGTCACGATGCGTAACGCTCTCCGCAACACCGCAGAGTTCGTGCTCTGCGCGATCGGCGTGGCGACCTGTGTCGGCGCCGGTTACATCATCACCCTCGCCGTGTTCGGGGGTGCGCGATGAACGCCCTCCGCACCCACCAGCCCGCCGCCAACTGCGCGCTCTGCGGCAACGGTGAGCCGCTCCCCGGCGCGACGTGCGCGTTCGAGGAGCTGTGCCCGACGTGTCAGGAAGGCCGCTGCATGGACTGCGGCGATGACCTCGACACGGACTCCGCGCTTTGCCGCCGTTGTGGCGAGCGCACGTGGGTCGCTCGCGTGTCCCGCCGTTCGGAAGGCGGTGTGCGATGAACGCCTTCAAGAACTGGCTGCACCTCGAGTGCTGCATCTGCGGCGAGCCGCTCAAGGCCACGGACGTCGTGTGCATCGCGCACAAGGTCATGATCGACGAGCCCGCTCACGTGGACTGCGTGGACGAGGTGGTGTTCGAGCTGGACCAGAACGCCATCGCCGAGCAGGCGGAGTGGGAGGCCTCGCGATGACGAACTACGAGACCGTCGCACTCGCCCTGAGCCCGCTCGACGAGGCTCGCATGGAGATCGTCGCGCTCCGCACGCAGCTCGAGCACGAGCGTCGTGCGCACGCCGAGACCCGCGCCACCATGGCGGCTCGCGCGGCCGCCGACATCATCGTGTGGCAGCGCGTGAAGCCGATTCTGGACATGGTGGTTAGCGGTGAACTGGTCCGCGCCAAGGAGGTCATGTGATGCGTACCTCCGAGAACATCAACGAGCTGGCCCTCGCGCTTTCAAAGGCGCAGGGCCAGATGGAGTCGGCGAAGAAGGACTCGACGAACCCGCACTTCCGCAGCAAGTACGCGGACCTCGCGGCGGTCGTCGAGGCCATCAAGAAGCCGCTCACGGACAACGGCCTGTCGTACCTGCAGGGCTTCGGGTGGGACGAGCACGGGGCGCTCATCGTCCACACGCGGCTCCTGCACTCGAGCGGTCAGTGGGTGGAGTCCGATCTGCGCGTGCGTCCGGTGAAGGACGACCCGCAGGGCGTGGGCTCGGCGGTGTCGTACGGCCGCCGCTACGCACTCCAGTCGCTCGTGGGCCTCACGGCCGACGACGACGACGGCAACGCCAGCAGCACCGCGCCACGGAAGGCGGAGGCGACGAACGGATACGCCGCCAAGGACCGGAAGGACCCGGCCGCCCCCGTGGATTCGGCGAAGGCCGCCGCGCTCACTTCGCTGAGCAAGACGCTCGGCGAGGTGAACAAGGCGAACCCCCGGCTGATGCCGTTTCTCGCCACCGATCACAGCGAGAAGGCTGCGGCTCATCGTCGCGGGCTTGTCGGCCAGGTGCTCGGGCAGGCGGTGAGCGACATCCGCGAACTCAGCACGGTGGACATCCAGCAGGCGAGTGACCAGCTCAGGCAGATGTACGTCAGCTGACATGAGGGGCGGGTGGAAAGAGCGCCCGCAAGCGCGCAACGGCGGCACCCATCGTCGTGCGCGGCCCGCCCCACTACTTCCACGGACGGAGGAGCGATGAACAAGGGACAGAAGCTGATGAACTTCCTCGCGCGGTTCCGGGAGAACCACATCGGGCCGCACGAGCCGCCCACGAGCCCCGAGGCCAAGGTCGCGGTGGCCGCGCTCATCGGTGAGATCCGACTGGCGTGGAAGCGGGAGGCCAAGTGACCGACCTGCCGCTGTTCGCGCCGTGGTCCGACACGCAGACCAGCCTTGCGGCCGCGCGCAGCATCGAGCCGCACGTCGCTCGGCTCGAGCGCCAGGTCATGACGGCGCTGGCCGAGGCCGGAGAGAAGGGGCTCTGCGACCACGAGCTGGAGAAGGTCACGGGGTTGCAGCACACGACGGCGAGCGCTCGGCGCCGCGAGCTGGTGTTGAAGGGACTGGTGGTGGAGACGGGCGTGCGCAGGACGACGCCCTCGGGACGCAGCGCCAAGGCATGGAGGGTCGCATGAGCGAGCAGGAGATGACGGTGCAGATGGTGGCGGAGAAGTGCGGGGTGTCCCGCATGACGGTCTACAACTGGATCAAGGCGGGCAAGGTCAAGACGTATGGCGTGCGTGGTGCGACGCGCGTGGACCCCAGCTCGCTCGAGAAGCACCTCGCGAACAAGCCCGTGACGCGTGATGGGGGTGGTCACACCTCCGGCTCCCGTCACACCGAGGGCGTCACGGGCCTCTAGTCGCCGCACGTCGAGCCTCGGCCGTTCATGGTGGGCGAATCATGCGGACCGGGGCGGTGCGGCACACATTCGGCGGGCGTCAGCCCGGGGCAGCGTCTGCGGGGAGGCTCCCCGGGCGGCTCGCCGAGCAAATGGGAGAACACGATGAAGCTCGACTTGGGTAAGGAGCACACGATCTACACGACGAAGGACGGCACGCGAGTGCCAGGCGTCACGACCATCCTCGGTGAGCTGGCCAAGCCGCACCTGATGAAGTGGTACGCCAACGAGGAGCGTGGCGGCATCATCGAGACGGCGGCGGCCCTCGCGGCCATGGGCCAGCTCGAGATGGATTCGTTGGTCCGCTCCATGCCGCAGAAGCCCTTCGCCGAGGTGAAGCGCGACCGCGCTGCGGACATCGGCACGGTGACGCACGCGCTCTGCGAGGGCTGGCTCATCAACGACCCGCTCGAGCAGGACGTCATCGACGACATGACGTGGGGCATGGCGCAGAACGGCTACGACCGTTTCCGGCGCTGGTGGGACAACGAGGGCTTCACGCTCGTGCGTTCGGAGCTGGTCATGGTCAGCGAGCTGCAGCGCTGCGGTGGCACCGCGGACATCGTGGCACGCGACCGCGACGGGAGGCTGACGCTCGTGGACCTCAAGACGAGCAAGAGCAGCCCGTACTGGCCCTACCGCGAGACCTTCGGCCAGGTGGCGGCCTACGCCGCGATCTGGACCGAGCAGGACCACCCCGAGAGCGTGCACGACATCGAGCGCATCGTGCTCAACCGCATCGGCAAGACCGTCGGAGACAACGGGCAGGTGTACGAGGTGTCCGACGAGCAGCGCACGGGTGGGATGGAGCTGTTCATGGCGGCGCTCCGCGCCCGCCGCGCCACGCAGACCCTCAACGTCGCATAAGGAGCCCCTCGATGGCCAAGCGTAACAACAAGCCGACGGTCCCCGACCTGCCGGGTCGCTTCATCCCCGGATACGAGGACGACCAGACCCACAACGGCGAGGTCAACATCGTCATGACCGACGCGATGCTGCGTCGCGTCGCCGACGAGCTGAAGCAGGTCAAGGCATCCCTCGACGAGTACAAGCAGAGGATCGACGCCATCAAGGCCGAGTCGCGCGACCCGTCGAACCGGTACCGCGTCCTGCTCGACGCCATCAGTTCGGGGACGCTCAGCGAGCGCCGCGACGTGTGGCGCTTCGCCGACGACGAGGCCGGGACCGTCTCGCTGTACGACGCGCTCACCTGCGAGCTGCTCGAGACCCGTGCCATGGAGTACTGGGAGCGGCAGGAGAACCTGGACTTGCAGAACGCCGACGATGACGACGATCAGGACGAGGACGAGGACGACGAAAGGAGTCTCCGATGAGGCCCGAAGAGCTGGCTGTGGCGCTGGAGAAGCATCAGCTGTGGCTGGACGGTAGTGCGGATGGTGAAAGGCTGAAATTGAGCAGAGCCAACCTAATTGGTGCCGACCTGCGCAGAGCCGACCTGAGCGGGTCCACCCTGAGCTGTGCCAGCCTGAGCGAAGCCAGCCTGATTGGGGCCAACCTGAGCAGAGCCAACCTGATTGGTGCCGACCTGCGCAGAGCCAACCTGATTGGTGCCGACCTGAGCAGAACCTGCCTGAGCGGAGCCGACCTGAGCAGAGCCGACCTGAGCAGAACCTGCCTGAGCGGAGCCGACCTGAGCGGAGCCGACCTGAGCAGAGCCGACCTGAGCGGAGCCAACCTGAGCGGAGCCGACCTGCGCAGAGCGTTTTACTACGACGGGAGCCATCCCATTGGGCTACCGGATGATCTGCTGGAGGTACTTGAGGTTCTCAAGGACGACGAGTAGTACGCGGGTGGCGAGCCCCCGGCGTGATGGTCGTCCGGCCATGGGCCACGACCGGGGGCGGCCCGCTACTGAAATGAAGTCCGGCAAATGATGCCGGATTGGACCCGTTGATACCTGTTCACATCCACCCACACACAGGGCCGCATATCAATGGCATACAGACAGATGCTTGACAGCGTGTTGGAACGCGTGCAGAAAGTGGCTCCGGTATGTGCTCGTGGAGTGGTCCCGTCCGTGAATGGATCGGGTCGCTCAAGGATGAGCATCGAGTCGCAGCAGGGACGCTGGTGAAGTATCAGGCTGCGCTGGAACGATATTGCGTGACGTTGGCACACCTGTCCCCCGAGGCGGTGCGCGAACGCGATGTACGTGTGCACATCCGTACCCTGAACGAGTTCTCCCCCGCGACGGTCCGCGTCCACCTGTCCGCCATCAAGTCATTCCACCAGTGGCTTGCCGTTGAGCGCGAGTGTCTCGATCCGACGCTCCGGCTGAAGCCCCCGAAGCGCGCCGAGCGTCTGCCGCGATACGTCAACGACCACGAGGTCACGCAGATGCTATCCGTCTGCGAGGGCAACGGCTGGATGGCGGTGCGTGACCGCGCGCTCATCGAGACCATGTACTCGACCGGCTGCCGTTCCGCCGAGCTGCGCTCCGCGCGCATCGACGACCTCGACCTCGACCGCTGCATCGTCACGGTCATCGGTAAGGGCAACCGCGAGCGCATGGCAGTCCTCAGCCCGTCGGCCGTCCTGGCGTTGCAGTCGTGGCTGATGGTGCGGCCCACCCGCGCGGCGTCCGGGGAGCGCGCCCTGTTCGTGTCCAACGCGGGCACGGCCCTGAGCGCGATGGGCCTTTGGAAGATCGTGAAGGCTCGAGCCGAGCAGGCCGGGCTCCGTCAGCACGTCCATCCCCACATGTTCCGCCACGCCTGTGCGACGAGCCTGCTCCGCGGTGGCGCGGACCTTCGCAGCATCCAGCTCTTGCTCGGGCATCGCAGTCTCAGCAGCACGCAGCACTACCTGCATCTGGATGACGTCGAACTCAAACGCGTCCACGCCGCTGCCCATCCTCGTGGCGGCGCTGTGGACACCCGGCTACGGACGGTCGGAGGTGGAGGGGCCATGGATGGCGACGGCGAGACGTAAGCCGAGACTGAAGCCCAAGAAGCGCAGCAACCGGAGCTGGCGCGTCATCCTCGACGCGCTCTGCCGCTCACGCGTCCTCGAGCGCGATGGCCACCGGTGCGTGCGCTGCGGATCGGATGCGTGGGTCCAGTGGTCGCACGTCTACACGCGGCGAATCCTGTGCCTGCGCTGGGACACCAGGAACTCGAAGGCGCTGTGCGCGTCCTGTCACCGGTGGTGGCACGACAACCCCGCCGAGTCCGGTCCGTGGTGGGTGGAGTGGGCAGGCGAGGACGTGGCGACCGAGCTGGCCCGCATCCGCGCCGAGCTGCCCCACGTGGAGTTCGAGGACATCGAACGGCAGCTCAAGGCTGGCGACTGATGGCGCAGCTCGACAAATGCCTGATGTGCGAGGGCACGGATACGAGCGGCACGGGCATCTGTGACTGGTGTTGGATCGTGATGACGAAGGAACGCAACACGCACAAGGAGGAGCACTGATGTTCGCTAAGGTGTTCGCTTCACTGTGGCAGGGCAGCATGGTCGGCCGGTCCGACCTGCAGCTCGTGTTCATCTACATGCTGGCCAACTGCGACGCCAAGGGCGTGTTCGACCAGACCCCCGAGGTCGTGTCGGCCTTGACGGGCTTGCCGCTCGAGCGAGTGGAGGAGGCCATCCGCATCCTCGAGTCGCCCGACCCCAGGTCGCGCACCGCCACCGACGACGGCCGTCGCATCGTCCTGCTCGACGAGCACCGGGACTGGGGCTGGCAGATCGTCAACTACGTCGAGTACCGGAACTCGAGGGACGAGGAGCAGCGCAAGGACCAGAACCGTGAGGCGGCGCGTCGGTACCGTGAGCGCACCCATGATGACGCATCAGCAATCGTCAGCAGAAATGATGACGCGTCAGCAATCGTCAGCAGAAATGATGACGCGTCATCATCCGTCATCACGCGTCATCACGCGTCAGCAGCCGTCAGCCACGGTCAGCCCAAGCAGAAGCAGAAGCAGAAGCAGAGGGAGAAGAAGAAAGAACCTGCAGGTTCTACGTTGTACGCAGAACTAGAGGCGGAGGTTGACACGTCCGACCCACGGCCCGTGTTCACCCGGCTCGTCAAGTACCTGCAGGACACCGGAACCTCCGACCCCGGCTGCATCCTCGCCGTCCTGCGCCACTTCAAGCAGAACCGTGACCGCATCGACAAGCCCCTGGCCTACTACGACCGCAGCGGACCCGCTCGCTCCGCGATCATCATGCAGCACAACATGGCCATCGCCGAGCGTCAGCAGGAGGAGTTCAAGCGCTCGAGGTTCGCAGGAATCACGCACACCATCGACGAGCTGCAGCGACACGACGCGTAGAACGAACGGAAACGGCCCGTGCAGCCACGAACGGCATCTCCCGAGCACGGACAGGCAGTCAGGGCAAGGAAGCCCGCTATAAGCCAACCACGGAAGCGAGGGAGCCATTGTCAAATCATAGAGCCGACAGACTGTGCAAGTGGCCCGGATGCTGCGAGCCCGTTGACACGGGCATGCGTCGCGATC
>RFZO01000096.1 GCA_009920715.1 Actinomycetota bacterium
CTCGAATGTCGGCTCGGGCAGGTACATGTCCGTGCCCCTGCAGTTCGACGGAACGTTCACTGCGTCGCGCGCGGTCGGCGCCGGGGTGACCGGCCTCGTCGTGATGGGCGGCCGTGTCGTGGCGGTGATCCCCGAGATCGCATCGGCCGGGCCGGGGACGCAGCCGTACAGGTCGATGCTCACTCCGTCGTCGTTGACCCCGGGCCGGAAGGAACCGGTTCTCTTCATCGCCAGGGGCTCGCCCTCGGCACCCGTCATCACGCACGTGGGGCCACCGTCGGGCTGAGGGTCGCGTCCGGTTGACGGTGCTGCCCCGGGAAATGGGCGTATCTGGGGCTGGGCTTTACCGAATCTTTACCGACCGGTCCGTACGGTGACCGACGAGGAAAGAACCCCGATGAGCACCGTGACGGAACCCAGGACCCGCGAGGAGCGGCCGAGAATCGAGATGACGCGGACCACCCCCCGGTCCGTGCCGCTCGCCGCGGCACGCAGCACCCGCGCAGTCGACTCCGATGTTGCGGTGTTCATCGGGTTCTTCTTCGCAGTCATCGTGGGTGTCTGGGCCGTCAACGACGGGTGGTCCGGCATCACCGACGGCTGGAGCGGATTCTGGCGGGGGATGGCCTCGCTGTCGGGAATCCTCACCTCAGCAAGTGCCATGGTCGGGCTGCTGCTTGCCGCGCGCATCCCGTGGACCGAGCGAGCGCTCGGGTTGGACCGCGTGCTCATCTGGCACCGCATCGCCGGGGACACGATGGGGCTCCTTCTCGGTCTCCATGTCTTCACCGCGGTGGTCGCGGACATGCCGCTGCGCGGCGGGTTGGTGGACACCGTTCTCGATCTCACCGGTCGCGAGCCGTACATGGCACTCACGACGGTCGGTGCCGCCATCATCGGCGTCGTCGTCGTCACCTCGCTGCGCAACGTGCGAAACAAGATGTCGTACGAGACGTGGTACTTCGTGCATCTCACGGCCTATGTCGGCATCGTCATCTCCTACAGCCACCAAATCACGCTCGGTTCCCTGCTCTCCAACGACAGGTTGCTGCGCTGGCTGTGGGGAATCCTCTCCGCCTATGTCCTCCTGCTGGTGGTGCTCGGTCGCTGGACGGGGATTCTTTCCTCCGTGCGACGTCCGCTCACCGTGTCGTCGACCGTGCGCGAGACCCCGGACACCGTCGCCGTGACGCTGTCGGGACCGGCGCTTGCGTCGATGAGCGGCGAGGCCGGGCAGTTCGTGGTGCTGCGCATCCTCAAGCGCGGGCAGTGGTGGAAGGCCAACCCGTACTCGCTCTCCGCCGCCCCCACCACGGACGGCCTCCGGATCACCGTGAAGGACCGCGGCGACGCGAGCGCCGCGTTGTTCTCGCTGCGCACCGGCGACAGAGTGGCCGTGGAGGGCCCCTACGGCTCGGCCACCCCCGCCATCTTCGAGGGCGCCCGCCCGCTGTTCATCGCCGGTGGTGTCGGTGTCACGCCGGTGCGCGCGATGCTCGAGAGGCTGCCGCTGGATTCCCGTCCACTGGTGCTGTTGCGTGCCCGCACCACCGACGACATCGCCCACTTCCACGAGGTCTGCCGTCTGGCGGAGGAACGCGGTGGCGATGTCCGGCTCGTCCTCGGCCGCACGGTCCAGCTGAAGGGTCGCGACCCGTTCGCACCGAAGCTGCTGATGTCGCTGGTGCCCGACCTGCACGATTGCGTCGCGTTCGTGTGCGGTCCGACCCCGCTCACGTTCGCCGCGCGCAAGGGCCTGCTGGAGGCAGGCCTGCCCAAGTCCCGTGTCCATCTCGAACTCCCCTGGTGGTGACCCCATGACCGCTCGTCAACCCTCCCTGTTCCGCCGTCTGTACCCGGCCCTCGCGCTCACTGGTGTGGGTTTCGGGCTTGTCAACGTTCTCGACCGCCCTGCTCCCGTCGGTCCTGCGGCTGACGGTGCCGTCGGTGCGCCGGACGGTGCGTCGTCGACGACAATCCTCGGTGGTGACGGGACGGGGGCGACAGCACCCGTGACCGGGAACTCCGTGACGGCTCAGGGGTCGTCGGGCGCAGCACCTGCCGCGCCGCCCGCGACTCAGGCACCCGAGCAGCAGGCACCGGCCGTCACCGTTGCGCCACCCGCGACGGCAGCACCTGCGGGCAACGACTGCGGGGCGGTCTCTCGGACGGGCGCGGAGACGGCAATCACATGGCGCCGGACGTACGGCGTCATCTCCGTGACGGTGAAGGCGACATCCGCGGGGACGGTGTGCGGTGCATCCGCGGACTGGCAGGCATACGACCAGAAGTCGGTGCGCTACGAGGACTTCGCCGTGCCGATCCTCAACTCGCAGGTCGTGTCCGCCGCGGGGGCGAACATCCAGGGTGTGTCCGGCGCGACGGCCGTGTCGGAGGCGTACGTGAGGTCGCTCCAGTCGGCGATCGACCAGTTGTGACCGTGCTGCAGGCCGCCCACCGCGCGTCGTTCCCGGTGATGGGGACGACAGCAAGTGTTCACGTCGACGACGACGTGTCCTCCCGGGAGTTCGAGAGCCTCGTCGGGGAGACACGCGCGGAACTCGGGCGGCTCGAGCGGATGTTCAGCGTGTTCCGGCCCGACTCGGAGATCAGCCGCATCAACGACGGGCGGCTCCATCACCTGGACGCCTCGCCCGAGGTGATCGAGGTCCTCGATGCGTGTGCCTGGCTGGAGAACGCGTCCGGTGGTGCCTTCTCCGTGCGTCGTTCGCAAGGCGACCACCGGATCGATCCGTCGGGATTCGTGAAGGGATGGGCGGCCGAACGCGCCGCACGCGTGCTGACAGGATCGGGCATCGGGCACTGGTACCTCGGCATCGGCGGCGACTTCACGATGAGCGGCGGCATGCGCGACGGGCAGCCGTGGCGGATCGGCATCGTCGATCCCCGTGATGCGTCGATGCTGGTCGGCAGCGTGGTCGTGGTCGACGGGGCGGTCGCCACCTCGGGCACCGCCGAGCGCGGTCACCACCTGTGGGACCCGCGCACCGGCACCCACGCGGACCACTTCCTCTCCGTGACGGTCACGGGCCCGAGCCTGACGTGGGCCGATGCGTACGCAACAACCGTGTTCGTGATGGGCGAGCCCGGACTCGAGTGGGTCGCACAGTTCGTCGGCTACTCGGTTCTGCCGGTCAGGCGCGACTGACCCGGTGCTCGACGAGCGTTCAGTTGCCGGGCTTGAGCGACTGGTAGACCCCGTGGATCACGGGGAGCCACAGTCTGTCCTCGATGCGGTCGAAACCGGCGAGGCTGAGGAGGCTCATGCCGATCGGCACGGCCACCATGATCATGGCGAGTGCGTAGCTGTCGATGTCGTCACGGATCGCCCCGCCGGCTTTCGCACGCTCGATGATGTCGATGTACATCTGCACATGGGACTGGAGGTGCGGGAACAGTTTCTCGCGGGCCTCGGCATCACGCCATGTGGCGTAGTACGACTCGATCATGAGGCGCTGGGCCGAGGTGACGGACGCGTCCTCGTGGTTGCGGGGCACGAGCGTTGCGATCTCGTACATCCACTTGTCCCTGCTGAGTTCCGGGACGCCGGCGAGAGCCGCGGCGTTGCTGAGCAACTGAGACTCGATGGAGTCCTCGAGCGCCGCCCGGAACAGTTCCTCCTTGTTCTGGAACCATGTGTAGACGGACCCCACGGTGAGGTCGGCGCGCTTTGCGATGTCCACCAGGCGGGCCTTCTCGAAGCCGACCTCGGCGATCTCGTCGATTGCCGCCTTCAGGATGCGCTCGCGGGATGCCAGTGCCCACGGTCGCCGGTTGCGGCCGTTCACATTGACGATGCGACCCGGGCGTTCGGACATGACGAGATTCTACTGACCGCTCACTCGGGCTGAACAACGGGTGAACGCCGCAAGATGATCCGGGGCGGGCGAGGTTGTCACTTGGCGGGGAGCTGGGCCACCGTGAGCGCCTCGTTCAGCGAACCGACCCTGTGCACGGAGATGCCCGGCACCTTCTCGGGGGCGCTGGCGGGCACGATGGCCTTTGCGAAGCCCAGCCTCGCGGCTTCTGCCAGGCGCCGGCCGATGTGGCCGACCTGGCGGACCTCGCCCGCGAGTCCGACCTCGCCGACGACGACGAGATCGGGTGCGAGCGGCGTGTCGGTGGCGGCGCTGACGAGCGCCAGGCACAACCCGAGGTCGGCACCGGGTTCGGTGAGCTTCACGCCGCCCACGACCGATGCGTACACCTCGTGGTTGGTGAGGCTGATGCGTGCGCGCCGCTCGAGCACGGCGAGCAGCATGCTGAGGCGGCCGTGGTCGACGCCCTGGGCGCTGCGCCGGGCGGGAACGCCCGAGGAGATCTGGTTGGTGAGCGCCTGCAGCTCCACCAGCAGCGGTCGCTGTCCCTCGATGGTGGGCACCACCACCGAGCCGGGGGCACCCGTGCGGCGGTCGGCGAGGAACAACTGGCTTGCGTCGGGCACGCCGATGAGGCCCTGCTCGGTCATCTCGAACAGACCGAGCTCGTTGGTGGGGCCGAACCTGTGCTTCACCGCGCGCAGCATGCGCAGCGAGTGGTGGCGCTCGCCCTCGAAGGAGAGGACGGTGTCGACGACGTGCTCGAGCACGCGCGGCCCGGCCAGCCCGCCCTCCTTCGTGACGTGACCCACCAGAACCACCGGGATGTTGCGCCGCTTGGCCTCCTGCACGAGGCGGTGCGCGCACCCGCGCACCTGCACCACGGAACCCGGTGCGCTCGCGAGGTCGGGATCGACAACCGTCTGGATGGAGTCGATGACGACGAGACCAGGGGAGATGTCGTCGATTGCCTTCACGATGTGGGTGAGTGACATCTCCGGCAGCAGCCACAGGCCGTCGCGCAGGGCACCCAGGCGGTCGGCACGCATGCGCACCTGCTGGGCGCTCTCCTCCGCGGTGACGTAGAGGGAGGTGCCGGCCCATCCCGCGAGAAGCTGCAGCAGCAGCGTGCTCTTGCCGATGCCGGGCTCGCCCCCGAGGAGGGTGACGGAGCCGGGAACGATGCCCCCGCCGAGAACGCGGTCGAGGTGGCAACCCCGGCCGGCACGAGGGCGAGGCCGGCTGCGAGGGTGACGGCGGATTCCTCGGGGCTCTCGACATCCTCGACGAGTGAGTTCCACGCGCCGCACGACAGGCACTTGCCCGACCACTTCGGGAACGAGGCCGCGCACTCGGTGCAACGGTGGATGAGTCTCAGCTTGGCCACGTGGTCACACTAGATGCGGCGTGTGCGACCGCGACGCGCCGCGACCATGACCGCGAGCACCGATGCACCGACGATCCACACGGCGGCCAGCAGCCCCACCAGCCACTTGGCCACCTTGGCGACGTTCGAGGCGATGTCCACGTTGTTGGTGGTGGTGGCGACATCCGTGGGTGTGCCGTCGGTGGGGATGCGCCACGTGACGGTGCTGCCGTGCCCAGGTCGAGGCCCGAGTTGCTGACCTGGTCCTCGTACGGGGCGCCACCGAGGAGCTTGATCGCCGCGTCGTCGGCGAAAGCCTCGAGCCCGCCGTTCACCTCGAGGGTTCCGGTGAGGGTGAAGGTGCTGTTCGAGTTCTTGCCCGTGCGGGCGAGCACCATGTTCTTCAGGGGCCCGCGCCCGCCGTTGACCTGGGAGAGCAGCACTGTCGCCTCCTCCGGGGTGTCGAAGCCGCGCGAGAAGGACACGGTGAGTCCCTTGTCCTCTGTCTCCTCCGGTCCGGTCATCTTCCAGCCCGCCGCCACGAGATCGTCCGCACGCACATCTGTCCTCAGTGTGGGTGCGGCCGCCACCACGGCGGCATCAGCGGTGACAGTGACGGTGACCGTTCCCGAACCGTTGGGCTTCACCTCCAGCGAGATGCCCGTGTCGACGCGGCACGAAGCGAGCAGCAGGCACGCCGCAATGGACGCGACCGCACGGGTGACCCGACGGGGAATCACTCGCCGTTCGCGTTGCCGTCGGTTGTCTCGGCAAGGACGGTGCCCTCGGGGACCTGGAATCCCTCGACGGCACGGAACGCGAAGCGCTTCTTGCCCGGGTTCTCGGGGTCGTCCTCGGCATCGACCACGATGATCTGGCCGGCGTTGAACTCCTTGTAGAGGATCTTCTCGGAGAGGGCATCCTCGATGTTGCGCTGGATGGCGCGGCGCAGCGGGCGCGCGCCGAGCTGCGGGTCGTACCCGATCTCGGCGAGCAGGTCCTTCGCGGCCTGGGTGAGCTCGATGCCGAGGCCCTGGCTCTCCAGCTGGCCGGCAGTGCGCTTCATCATGAGGTCGACCATCTGGAGGATCTCCTCGCGGCCGTGCTCGTGGAACACGATGATGTCGTCGACGCGGTTCAGGAACTCGGGGCGGAAGTGCGTCTTCAGCGCATCCGTGACCTTGTCCTTCATGCGTGAGTACGACATGGCCTCGTCGGCCTTGTTGAAGCCCACGTTCGCCTTGCGCAGGTCCGCAGTGCCGAGGTTGGAGGTCATGATGAGCACGGTGTTGCGGAAGTCGACGGTGCGGCCCTGGCTGTCGGTGAGACGGCCCTCCTCCAGAATCTGGAGCAGCGTGTTGAACACGTCGGGGTGCGCCTTCTCGATCTCGTCGAAGAGCACAACGGAGAACGGCCTGCGGCGGACGGCCTCGGTGAGCTGGCCGCCCTCCTCGTAGCCGACGTAGCCGGGGGGCGAACCGACGAGGCGGCTGACCGTGTGCTTCTCCATGTACTCGGACATGTCGAGGGTGATGAGCGCCTGCTCGTCACCGAACATGAACTCGGCGAGCGTCTTGGCGAGCTCGGTCTTGCCGACGCCGGTGGGCCCGAGGAAGATGAACGAGCCGCTGGGACGGCGCGGGTCCTTCAGGCCGGCGCGCGTGCGGCGGATGCTCTGGGACACGGCGCGGACGGCGTCCTCCTGGCCGATGTAGCGCTTGCGCAGCTCGTTCTCCATGTTGAGGAGCTTCTGGGTCTCCTCCTCGGTGAGCTTGTACACCGGGATGCCCGTCCAGATGCTGAGCACCTCGGCGATTGCCTCCTCGTCGACCTCGTCGAAAAGGTCGATTCCCTGTGCCTTGATGTCGGATTCCTTCGACGCCTTCTCCTCGAGGAGCTGGCGCTCCTGGTCGCGCAGGCGGCCGGCCTCCTCGAACTGCTGCTGCTCGACGGCCTTCTTCTTGGCCTCCTGCACGCCCGCGATCTTGGTCTCGATCTCCTTGAGGTCGGGCGGGGTCTGCATGCGCTTGATGCGCAGGCGCGAGCCGGCCTCGTCGATGAGGTCGATGGCCTTGTCGGGCAGGTGGCGGTCGCTGATGTAGCGGTCGGCGAGGTTGGCGGCGGCAACGATGGCCTGGTCGGTGATGGTGACGCGGTGGTGCGACTCGTACTTGTCGCGCACGCCCTTCAGGATCTCGATGGTGTGGGCCACCGTGGGCTCCTCCACCTTGACCGGCTGGAAGCGGCGCTCGAGCGCGGGGTCCTTCTCGAGGTGCTTGCGGTACTCGTCGGTGGTGGTGGCACCGATGGTCTGAAGCTCGCCGCGGGCGAGCATGGGCTT
>RFZO01000097.1 GCA_009920715.1 Actinomycetota bacterium
ACCGGGCGATGGCCTCGCTGAACTGGCCGAACGCATCCGGGTCGTAGTGGATGCCGATTCGGCGGCGCTGACGCGGCGCGGAGAGGTCGTTGCGGCGCTTCATGACGCGGTCGCCTGGCGTCGGCGCTGGCGCCAGTCGGCGGGCAGCATGCGGTCAAGGACGTCGTCAACGGTGATGGCACCGAGGAGCCGGCCGGCGGTGTCACAGACACCCACGGCGAGAAGGTTGTAGGAGGCGAGGAACTCGGCCACCTCGCGGTCGGAGAGATCGGGCGTGACGGTGGGTTCCTTCGCGATGCAGCGGCCGAGCTCGGTGCTCGGCGGCTCGCGCAGCAGGCGCTGCAGGTGCACCACTCCCTGGTACACGCCGGTGGGGGCCTTGAACGGGGGCTGGGTCACGAACACCTGCGCGGCGATGGACACCAGCCATTCCGGGTCGCGCACCTGGGCCAGCGCCTCGGCGACGGTGGCGGTGGGTCCCATGATGATGATCTCGGGCGTCATCAGCGCACCGGCGGTGCCCGGCTTGTAGGAGAGCAGCTGGCGCACGACCTCGGCGTCGTCCTCGTCCATGGCGTCGAGCACCTCGGTGCGCTTCTGCGCCGGCATCTCGGCGAGGAGGTCCGTGAGGTCGTCGAACTCCATCTCCTCGAGCACGTCGACGAGGCGGTCGATGTCGAGGTTGGCAATCAGCGCGAGCTGCTCGCTCTCGGGCAGCTCCTCGAGCAGGTCGGCGAGGCGGTCGTCGTCCATCTCCTTCGCCAGCTGCTGGCGCTGCGCGGCGGGGAGGTTGCGGACGACAGTGGCCACGTCGCTCGGGTGCATGTCGCGCAGGCGGGCCGCCTCGGCCGCCATCTCGGTGGCGGCGGCGAAGAGACCGGGCACGCCGTTCCAGTCGACCAGCCGGTAGGAGGCCTTGGTGCCGAACTTGGCGCGGCGGGTGAGGCGCACCTTGGCCACTTCCCAGCCGTTCTCGCGGGCGGTGACGGTGGGCCGCAGGGCAACGTCGCTGACGGACTCGTCGCTGACGCGGCTGTCGATGATGTCGGCACCGAGCAGGCGCTCGCCGTCACGGGGCTTGAAGGGGTGCAGGTCGACGTCCCAGGAACGCAGGCGCACACCGTCGGCGTCGACAGCCGAGATGCGGTTGGCGTTCACGAAGATGCGGCGGCGCTGGCTGGTGGCGACGAAACCGGAGACACGCGGGGCAGCACCGAGCCGACCGGGGATGACGACGATGTCGTCGACCCGGCCGATCGCCGCACCGCCCGCGTCGAGCAGCGGCAGGCGCATGATCCTGAATGCGTAGAGAAGTTCGCCTGCCATGGAGGCAAGGGTACCCCCGTTGTCCACAGGCACGGGGGTGGGTTAGAAGGCCGTTCGGATAACCTTTCGGGGTCTTTCGGGGACGTAGCTCAATTGGTAGAGCGCCTGCTTTGCAAGCAGGAGGTCGTGGGTTCGATTCCCATCGTCTCCACCATTCCGTCCGCCGCTTCCCGGACGCCGCGCACGGCAATCCGAGGACTCAGCCGCGTGCTTTTGCGTAGTCCACGCTGAACCAGCGCTGCGGGGTCATCCGCACACGGATGGGCCGGCCGCCGTGCCCGCTCGCATCGGTGTAGCGGTCCCCGTTCTTCGCACCCAGGTAGCGGTGCGCCATCGGCCTGGTGTCGCGCTCCAGATCGGATGCATCCACCGTGACGGGACCCTCCACCGAGACGTAGCGGTAGGGGGCGGTCTCCTGCTGCGCGCACAGGCTGATGCGGCCGGCCCGCTCGATCAGGCGGCCCTTCACCGAATCGCCGTCCATCAGCACCGTGACCTCGCCGCCGGGTTCGTACGAGTACCACACCGGCACCGCGAGCGGCGGGCCGTCCTGGCGCTCGATCGCGATCACCCCCACGTGGACATCAGCGAGGAATGCCTCGCGCTCCGCCTGTGTCATTGCCAGTCCGCTCATCTCGCACCTCTCGATTCCCCACCCGCACGGTGAATCCCCGACTCTATTCGTCGTTCGTTGCCCGGCTGTCGGGGTTGCGTCGGGGCACGGCAGTGTCCGTCGCGGGGACCGTGGATAGGTTGGCGTCCCGCACGTTGCGAGCCAATCCGCCATGAACACCTCGGTCCTCCTCATCTCCTGTCCCGACCAGCCCGGCATCGTGGCTGCCGTGGCCACGTGGGTGGCGGGAGTGGGCGGCAACATCGTGCACGCCGAGCAGCACACCGACCGCCACGACCAGGTGTTCTTCCAGCGCGTCGAGTTCACCCATGCCGACACGGTGACCATCGAGACCCTGCGGGCCGGCTTCGCCGCGTTGGCAGCCAACTGGAACATGGAATTCAGCCTGAACGCACTGCCGTGGCGTCCGCGCACGGCCATCCTGTGCTCGCGCCATCTGCATTGCGTGGCCGATCTGCTCTCCCGCACCACCTACGGCGACCTGGGCCTGGATGTCGCCGCCGTCGTGTCCAACCACGAGGACGCGCAGAAACTTGCCACCTCGTTCGGCCACCCGTTCTTCCACGTGCCGGTGACCGATGCACCGGGCGGCCGGGCGGAACAGGAAGCGATGCTCGCCACTGTTCTCGACTCGCTCGACGTCGACCTCGTGATCCTCGCGCGCTACATGCTGGTGCTGCCGCCGGCAATCGTCACTGCGTGGTCGGGGCGGATGATCAACATCCACCACTCGTTCCTGCCCGCCTTCGTGGGCGCGAACCCGTACCGGCAGGCGCACGACCGCGGCGTGAAGGTGATCGGCGCCACCGCGCACTACGTGAGCGAGATTCTGGACGAGGGCCCGATCATCGCCCAGGACGTGGAGCGCGTGTCCCACCGTGACGACGTCGCGGACCTCACGCGCATCGGCCGTGACCTCGAGACCACTGTTCTTGCGCGTGCCGTGCGCGCCCACGTGGAGCACCGCGTGCTCACGTGGAACAACCGCACCGTGGTGTTCGGGTAGTCCCGTCGGTGGTGGATGAAGATGGCAGCGCACAAGAAGAAGCCCGGTGAGAAGCAGCCGCGGGTCAACACCGACTCGCGGGGCCAGTTGATCGACGTCACGCTGCGGGTGATTCTGGAGCAGGGTGTCGACGCGGTGCGCATCGACGACATCGTCGCCGAGGTTGGGGTCACGAAGGGGTCCCTCTACTGGCACTTTGAGGACCGTGAGGCGCTCGTGAAGGCGGCACTGACCGAACACATCCGGCGACTCAGCGCCGAGACGCTCACGGGAGTGTCCGAGGCCCTCGACGAGTCGAGCGGACAGGACGACTATCTGGCGCGCGTCGCACCGTTCATCGCCGACCCCTACGACGCCGAGCAGGTGCGGGACAGGTGGGGGAAGCTGGCCATCCTCGTGGAGACCCGCAACCACCCGGAGCTCCTCGAGATGATGCGTGACGTACAGGGGCGCAACATCGATCTGTTCGTGGAACTGATGACCCAGGCCCAGAAGGCGGGCGTGTTGCGCCAGGACCTCGACCCGCGCGCCGTCGCCGCGGCCCTCAACGCCATGTACCTCGGCTCCAACGTGATCGACATGCTGGGCGACAGCGCGCCGACACCGGATGCATGGTGGGGTCTGATCACGTTTTTCATCGGAACCCTGTTTCCGCCGCCGACTGACGCCTGAACCCGGGTCACCCCTGTGCCGTACTCTTAGTACGGCTCTGCCATACTTGGGGAATGCACAAGCAGTCACTGGTTCGGCGGTTCATTCGACGGCTCTCGGTTGTGTCGACGGCAGTGGCGGCAACGTCCGCGGTTCTCGTTGTCACGTCGGCATCCCCGGTGCTGGGCGACACGGGGTGTCCCACCGCCGTCGCTCCGACACTGGTGAGCGGTTCCTACGAGATCGACACCGCCGCAAAGCTCCAGTGGCTGAGGGAATCAGTCTCCGTTTCCGGTGCCATGTCGAACTCGTACAAGGTGACAGCCAACATCAACATGTCCGGCTGCACGTGGACCGTCGGTATCGGGTCGACGAGCACGCCGTTCTCCGGCACTTTCGACGGCAACAACAAGACAATCAGCAATCTGACCATCAACAACACTGTTGGCAACACCGGGATTGCGCTCTTTCGTTATCTCACGGGAACACTCTCCGACCTGACGCTCGCTTCGCCGTCCGTCACCGGCACGAGCAATCACGTTGCCGCGTTCGTCGGCGAGGTGCGCAGCGGCGCAACGATCACCAATCTCACCGCAACGGGAGTCTCCATCTCCGGTGGCCAGCAGTCCGGCGGCGCATTCGGGCGCACTGCCGGCGGGTCCACTGTGCAGGGGGTGACCGTCAGCGGCACTGTCTCGGCACCGAGCGGAGTGGGCGGCGGAGTGGTGGGGTCCGCAGAAGGCCCGATGTCGGGGCTCACGTCGACGGCAACCGTTACCGGTGACTACTACCTCGGCGGGCTCGCCGGCATGGTGTCCACCGCCGGTGCCCTCACCAACAGTTCGTCATCGGGCAACGTGACGGGCAGCAGCAGCGTGGGTGGTGCCGCGGGCCTCGTCTCCGGCACCAGCCCCACGTGCGGAACCCTCACGAGTGTGACCACCTCGGGTTCGATCTCCGGCACTTCGCAGGTCGGTGGATTGATCGGGTACGTGGATTGCTACTCCGTAGTGCGCTCGTCGTCGTCGGCCACCGTCACTGCGACATCCATCCAGGTAGGAGGGCTTGTCGGATATGAGAACAACCGCGGCTCGATAACCGGTTCGTACTTCACAGGGCAGGTGCAGGGATCTGAACAGGTTGGCGGAATCGCGGGTGCCTCACGGTCGACCATCACGGACACGTACTCGTCCGGCACGGTCACGGCGACAGCGTCACCCAACGGCGGACGCGCAGGAGGCCTTGTGGGATGGCTCCTCAACGGCGCAGTCTTGACCCGCACATACGCGACCGGCTCGGTGACTGCTCCTGCCAGCGGCTCGCCGACTGTTGGTGGACTGATTGGCTACTACACGGGCGGCACCATCACTTCGAGCGGATGGGACACGCAGCTGACTGGACGGACCACGAGCGGTGGCTCCGGTGCCACGGGGTACACGTCCCAGCAGATGAGGGACTACGTCCTCTACGACTCCGACAACCTCAACTGGTCCATCACCAACGGTGTCAGCCCGGGCAACGGGGTCTCGAGCGGAACGACGTGGTCGATCTGCTCGGGCACGCACGGCGGGTACCCGTTCCTCACATGGAGCGGATTTTCTGGCACATGCCGGCCGACCATGGCGTACATCGGCAACGGGAGCACGGGGGGCACCGCACCGCTCGACCCGACCACGCCGTACAACTCCGGTGACACGGTGACCGTCATCGGCAACACCGGCAGCCTCACGAAGACCTCACGGATTTTCTCGGGATGGAACACCAAGGCTGATGGAACCGGCCTGGCGTACGTCTCCGGCGACACCTTCTCCATCACTGTTCCGGTGATGCTCTTCGCCGTCTGGACGACGACACCAGCGGTGGTCTACGGCGCAAACGGGGGTTCAGGCACGGCGTCGGTGACGACAGGAGCATCGGGTTCAACGGTCACGCTGGGCACGGGAAGCGGGCTCACGAAGTCGGGCTTCACTCTCTCGCGGTGGGACACCGCGAGCGCGGGCAACGGCATCTCGTACACGCTCGGGCAGTCCATCACGATGCCGGCGGGAGGTCTCGTCCTCTACGCGGTCTGGACGCCCGTGGCCCCGGCCACCACGACCACCGCCGCACCCGCTACCACGTCGACAACCACGACAATCGCTGCCAGTGCTCCTACTACCGTGGCGTCCGGTGGTGCCTCGACCCCGACCGTGACGACCTCCACCACCACGCCGTCAGCGAGTGCTGGTCAGTCATCTACGTCACCCGGTGTGGTGACCCCCACCACTGCGGCGCAGACGGGAGCGTCGGCCGGGTCCGGTTCCTCATCGGCAGCCGCGTCAACCACCACCACGATCGGAAACACAACCTCGACCACAGCCGCCCCGCCGTCCGACGCCCCGGACGTTGACGGTGTGTCAGTCGGTGAGGTCGGCGCGACCGTGGCGGGACGTCCCGCCACTGCCAAGGTGGACACGGTTGACGGGTCACTCATCGTGGAGGTCGGCGGAGGCGTCATCAAGTACTCGGTGAAGGGGGAGGACGGTGCCGCCCGCGCAATCGCACAGGGTGAGCAGATCTTCCTTCGCGCCGGTGACACTGTGCGGGTTGACTTCGCCGGTTTCGCCGCCCAGGCCGAGAGTTCGGCGTGGTTGAGCCCCGGCAAGATGTTGCTCGGCACGACGCGACTCGAGAACGGTGCGGGATTCGTGGAGGGTGTCGTGGATGATTCCGCCCCCGAGGGAGACCGCCGCATCGCCGTGGCAACGGAATCGGCCGACGGAGATCCCGTTGTGGTGGCCTACGGCGTGAGCATCGCCGAGGGCGAGTCCTCGGGCACCTCGTGGTCGGTGTTGCTCCTGGTCATCGTGGGACTGGCGGTTGTGGGTGGCCTGCTGATCCCGGCGGCCAAACGGCGGCGAGACGAAGACGAAGCCTGATCCGTCGCCCGTTCTTGTGGGCGGGGGAACAGACGGCGCACGACGGGTGTTTCACCCGTCGTGAGGTTCGCGGGCATCTACAACGCTGACGGCACGGTTCTGGGTGAGATCACCTACGTGCTGCGCAAATACACCGGCCGCGGGCACTGCGAACTGTGCGACATCACGCACGGCACCGTGCGTCGCAAGCCGGGGTGGGATGCCGCCTGCGGGCGGGCCGGCCTGGACATCGAACTGTTGCACCGCGACGAGGCCACCCCGGAGCAACTGGCCGCGGCCGGCGAGCTGCCGGCTGTGGTGGAGAACCGCGACGGTCAGTGGGTGCGTGTGATGGGGCCGGCAGAACTGGGGGCGTGCAACGGGGACCCGGACACGTTCGTGGCCCGGCTCCTCGGTTGATGCGTCTAGCCGGCCAGTGACTCGGGATGGATGCGCAGCGGCACGACACGCGCGATGGCGTTGAAGTCACGGTCGTGATGCAGCACCTCGACGTCCTCTGACAGGGCGACCGAGGCAATCAGGCAGTCGATCAACGAACGCACTGTGATGCCCTGGCTTCGGCATGTGCGGTAGATGGTTGAAGCCACGTCAAAGTGATGTGGTTCGACAGGGAGCATCTGTGCCGCTGCGAGAGCGCTGTCGATCTGCAGCAGCATGTTCTCATCTTTCGCGCCCGCCTTCAGTTCCATGGAGACCGGCCCGCACACCAGCATCTCTTGGTGGTCCTGATTCATCCCACGAAGGGTGATGTTCGTCGGTGTGCCCGTGGCCCTGAAGTACTCCACCCATGCTGATGTGTCGATGAGGACAGTCACTTCTGACCTCGCATCTGCTCGAGGTCGCCTTCCCAGCCCATGCCCTCCATGGCCAGGATCTCCTCGCGGGTGGCCCTGCGTGGTGCGAGCCGGTTGAGCGCGTAGTTGACCGCCTCCTTCATGGTGGCAAAGCCGTAGCGCTCCATCACCCGCCTGACGGCGTCC
>RFZO01000098.1 GCA_009920715.1 Actinomycetota bacterium
GTGACATGTTGCGGCGGAACTGCGGGTCGTCACGGGGCAGCAGGACCAGCCTGGCCAGCACCCGGGCCCGGAACTCCTCGAGTACCGTCCGGTCGCCCCACTCCCCGTAGACCTCCCAGTGCGGCGCAATCGCGCCCTGGAACACGATTCGGGCGTGCGCGCGGGGCGGTTCGGTGACTGCGTGATCGGACATGTGGCCTCCGTGGGCGGTGGGGCCCGTGGGCCCCGGCGGATGAGAACACCGAGATGCTATCGGCACAATGCAGTGGGATTTTCCTGTTGATTCCCGAGTGTTCCCACGTGTTCCCGAACTTTCCCTGTGGACAAGCAGAACATTTACCTCTTTCTTCACCTGGCCGACTGCAACACCCGAGTGACCCGTGCTTGACTTGGTGTTGCGGGAACTTCCCGTCATGACTCGGGGTCAGAGATGATCCCGAACCGAATGCCACCTCCGGGTGGCAAGGAGGAAAGCCATGAGAACAAAGTTGCAGGTCACGGAGCAGCCGGTCGCGGCGAACGTTCCCTTCGACGACTCCCCCACTGCGTGGATGGCGCGCGGCAACTGCCGCAACTACCCGCCCGCCACGTTCTTCCCCTCCGACGGCGTCGGCGTGGACCGCGCCCGCGCAATCTGCAAGGGATGCCCGGTGCTCACCGAGTGCCTGGAGTACGCCCTCACGGAGCGTGTGGAGCACGGTGTGTGGGGCGGATGCAGCGAGCGGGAGCGTCGCCGCATCCTCAAGCGCCGCAAGAACCAGGGAGTCTGAGCCCGACCGCCGGTTCCCCGGCGCGTCCTACTTGTCGCCGGCGGGCTTGTCCTCGGCCTTGCCCTCGTCCATTGCCTTCTTCAGCTCGCGCTGGGCCTGACCGAGGTTCTTCGCGATCTTCGGGATCTGGGACCCGCCGAACAGGACGAGCACAATGACAGCGATCATGAGGATTTCAGGGGTTCCCATGGAGGTGACCCTACCACCGGTGGTGCCGTGCGGTCCCCGCTGATGACAGGCTGAGTAGGTGCTGGAGTGCGTGGCAAACATCAGCGAGGGCAGGGACGTCGCGTTCCTCGCCGGCCTCGCCGAACTGCTCAAGCCGGCCCTCCTCGACGTCCACACGGATCCCCACCACAACCGCAGCGTCTTCACGCTCGTGGGCACCGAGGCACCGCGCACGCTTGCCGAGACCGTCGTCAGGAGACTCTCCCTCGATGAACACGAAGGGGTTCACCCCCGGCTGGGCGTGGTTGACGTGGTGCCGTTCGTCCCCCTCGAGGGGTCGGGAATGGCAGAGGCCGTCGCGGCCAGGGACGACTTCGCGAAGTGGGCAACGGGGGCGATGCAGCTGCCGGTGTTCCTGTACGGACCGGAGCGGACGTTGCCGGAGGTGCGACGCAGGGCATGGAGGGACCTTGCCCCCGACTCGGGCGGGCCCGCTCCGCACCCCACGGCAGGTGCGGTGTGCGCGGGGGCGCGGGACGTGCTGGTGGCCTACAACGTGTGGCTCACCGGGTGCACGCTGGAGGAGACACGGGCGGTCGCTGCGCGCGTGCGCCGGCCCGGCATCCGCACGCTCGGGTTGCAGGTGGGCGCGCACACCCAGGTCAGCATGAACCTGGTTGACCTGTCGGTTGCCGGGCCCCGCGACGCGTTCGACGCCGTGCGGGCGGAATGCGGCGGTGCGGTGTCGCACGCCGAGCTCGTGGGATTGGTGCCGCAGCGTGTGCTCGAGTCGATCCCGCAGGGTCGCTGGGAGGAACTGGACCTCTCCGCGGATCGGACGATCGAGGCGCGCATCGGCGCGCTCGGGATGAGTGCCGGCTGAGCGTCAGCCGTTGACGATGTTGATGCCGCGCGTGGCCTGTGCGCGCTGGCGGCGCAGACGACGGCGCTCGCGCTCCGACAGTCCGCCCCAGATGCCGAACTTCTCGCCGTTCGCGAGCGCGTACTCCAGGCACTCGCCGCGCACGACGCAACCCCTGCAGACTTCCTTCGCCTCGCGGGTGCTCGCACCGCGCTCGGGGAAGAACAGGTCCGGGTCGACACCCAGGCAGTTGGCATTGTCCTGCCAGCCGCGTTCTTGACTCAATGACTCGCCGTCTCCGTGCACTGTGATGCCTCCCAGCAGTGGCCTGCCCGGGTGCCGTCAGGTCCCGGACCCGGCGCACACGGCGGACAGCCGTGTAATTACAACGGTGTCATTGTGCCAACTTTCGGCCGAAACTGCAAGTGGAATCCTTGATTCCCAAGGGTTTCCCGAGACTGCCGCTCAGAACAGACGGTATTTGTTGGGTTTTTGGCCGTTCAGCGTCCGGAACGGGCTGTTTTGCGCCTGTTTTCGAGGAAATCGACGAGGACATAGCTCCCGAGATTGTCCGGGTCCGTGAAGAAGGCGCGGCCGTGGTTGATCTGGGTCATCTGCTCGATGAAGTGACGCAGCGAGGAGGTCGCGTCGAGCACGAAGGTGTTGATGCGGATGTTGTCCTTGGTGCACCGCATCACCTCCTTCAGCGTGGCCTCCACCGTCTCGCGCACCGGCGGGTAGTTGAAGAACACCTGCCCCGACTGTGTGATGTGGGCGGTGGGCTCGCCGTCAGTGATCATGATGATCTGCTTGGTGCCCGTCTGGCGGGCGAGCATCTGTCGGGCGAGCTTCAGACCGTGCTGCATGTTGGTGCCGTACGCGAGGTCCCAGCTGACCTCCGGCAGGTCCTCGTGGGCGAGGACGTGCGCCGTCTCGCTGAACCCCACGAGACCGAGAAAATCGCGCGGGAACTGCGAGCTCATCAATGAATGCAGCGCCATCGCGACCTTCTTGGCCGGCACGAAGTTGCCGCGCATCGGCATCGACATGGAGAGGTCCAGCATCAGCACCGTGGACGATCTCGTGGTGTGCTCGGTCTGCTCGATCTCGAAGTCCTCGGGGAGGAGGCGCACAGGCGTGCCGCTCCCCTGCCGGCGAAGGGCGTTGCGGATGGTCTGGTTGAGGTCGAGCCGGAACGGGTCGCCGAACTCGTACTGCTTCGAGTTGTACGAGCGCTCGTGGCCGCTCCCGTCCTTGTGGATCTTGTGCTGGCCGAACTTGTCCTTCGAGAGCTTGCTGAAGAGCTCGCGCAGGGAGTTGTTCCCGATGGCGCGCAGGCCGCGGGGGGTCAGTTCCAGCCGTCCATCCTTGCGGTTGACGAGGCCGGCGTCCTCCAGCATCTTCGTCAGCTGGGCGAGACGGTCGAGGGAGTCGGCGGCCTCGTCCCCGAGCATCCGGCGCACCTTCTCCACGTCCACCTCGGCCAGCTGGGCGGGGTTCGTGGCCTGGCGCAGCATCCCCTCCATGTCCTGGAGCTGGCCCAGCTCGGCCATGGCGTCCATGGCCTGCTGCATGCCCATCTGTTCCTGGCCGTCGAAGTCGTAGCTCTGGTTCCAGCCCTGCTGGGGGTACAGCGACTGCAGGTTCTGGCTGAGCCGCTGCATCTGGAAGTTGAGGTCCATGTCCTCCATGAGCTGCTCGGAGAGCTCCTGCAGCTGGGCCCGCTGCTCGGGCGTCATCGAGTTCAACATTGCCTGCATCTGCTGCATCCGCTTTGCCATCTGCTCCAGCAGCTCGTCGAGCGTCTGCGGGTTCTCGGGGAAGAAGTCGCCGAACTCCTCCATGAACTTCTCGAACCCCGGGTCCTCGCCGCGGTCGCGCCGCTCGATCATGTCGTTCAGCGCCGCCATCATGTCCTTCATGCGGGCCATGTCCTGCGGGCTCATGTTCTGCATCGCATCCGACATCTGGTCGACCATCTGCTGCATCAGCTGGTTCTTCAGCTTGTCCATCAGTTCGTCGAACCGCCGCTGGGCGTCCTGCGACTGGAAGTCGTAGTGCTGCATCTCGCGGACCATGCCGGCCAGGTCGTCGGGCATCATGTCCAGCCGGAAGTTGCGTTCCATCGCCGAGTTGCGCGCGTTCTCGGCCCGCCGCTCGTCACCTGACGCCTCCGCGGCGCGCAGGTCGTTCTCGATGGTCAGCCGCTCCTCGTCGAGGATGTCGCGGAGCGCGTCGGCGATCTCGCTGTACACACCGCCCAGGTCGCCGCTGTCCTGGATCTCCTCGCGGCGGTTGCGGATGCGCTCCATGAGGTCGCGCAGGCCCTCGATGCGGTTCCCGTCCTTGTCAGTGAGTCCGTCGCGCATCAACTGGCGCAGCGCGGAGTTGAGATCACCGTGGTACAGGAGGTCGTCAGTGAGTTCCTTGAGGATCGCCTCTGCGTCGAGGTCGAAGCCCTTCTGGGTGCCGTCCCAGCGGCTGTACGTGAATCTCGCCGCCATCAGCGACCTCCCCACCCTCTATCGTGTGGGGCGCCATGCAAGTACCGCGCACCTTCGTGTTCGTCGACATCTCCGGGTTCACGAACTTCACCACGACCCACGGCGATGCGGCCGCAGGAGAGCTCCTGTCCAACTGGCGCCGCGTCACGCGCGACCTCGCCAGCGACACCGGCGTGCGCATCGCCAAGTGGCTGGGCGACGGCTGCATGATCGTGGCGGTTGACCAACGCGACGCCGTGGCGTTCGCACTGCGACTGCAGAAGCAGTCCGGCGCGGCGTGTGCCCCGCTGTCGGTGCGGGTGGGCATCGCCACCGGGCATGCCCTGCTCTTCGAGGGCGACGACTACATCGGCACCGCCGTCAACATGGCCGCCCGCATCTGCGACGCGGCGGGCGCGTTCGAGGTGCTGATGCCCGCCGACCAGGCGGATCATCTCCCCGAGGGTGTCGTCGCCACCGCGCACGAGCCGCTGCACCTGCGCGGGCTCAACTCGGGCCTGCAGGTGGTGGCGCTGTCCGGGGAACCGAAGGACGCCGCGCGCAACGACACGGGCGAGCTCTGGACGCGCTCCCCGTTCGTGCTGTAGGCGCCGTCCCGGCATCACTGCGCCCGCGACCTGTAGGTGGCGGCGCCGCCTGCCGAGTCCTTGTTCAGGCGCTTGTTCAGGTGCAGCCCCTCGAAGATGAACTCCACTGCGCTCGCCACGAGTGCGGGTGACTCCGAGCCGCCCGTGAGCGACAGCACCGGCTCACGAAGGGCGGGGATGTCCGCGAGCACGGTGGACATCTGGGCACTGGGGATGTCCTCGCCGACATGCG
Organism: Actinomycetota bacterium; assembly: GCA_009920715.1. GTDB lineage: Bacteria > Actinomycetota > Acidimicrobiia > Acidimicrobiales > Ilumatobacteraceae > UBA2093. Next base: position 5,124 of record RFZO01000098.1, read on the forward strand.
CCACCGCACCCTCGTCGAACGCCGCGATCACGTCGCGCACCTTGTCGCCCGGCACGTGCTGCTTGAACACCGTGAGCACCGCCGCACTGATGAGCTGCTTGAGGATCGCCGACTCGCGGCCCTCCTCGAGGGACTCGATCTCCACCTTGCCGCCGGTCGACGCCGCAAGGGCGTCGAGGTCGCTGACACGCGGGGCGACGTCCTTCTCGCCGGCGTGGAGCGCGCGGCGCACCGCGTTCGCGCACAGCACCTCGTAGTTGCTCACGGAGAGGCGCACGCTGACACCGCTGCGTTGGTTCACGTGGCTGCTCATGCGGGCCTGCTGCGAGAACGTGGCGATGACCTCCTCCATGAATTTCGGCATCGTCACTGTGACATCTCCGATGCTCGCCGGTCTCGCCTCCTGGCGCATGATCGCCACCTCGGTGGCCACCTCCAGCGGGTAGTGCGTGCGGATCTGGCTGCCGAAGCGGTCCTTCAGCGGGGTGATGATGCGGCCCCTGTTGGTGTAGTCCTCCGGGTTGGCGGAGGCGACCAGCATGACGTCCAGCGGGAGACGGATCTTGTAGCCGCGGATCTGCACGTCGCGCTCCTCCAGCACGTTCAGCAGGCCCACCTGGATCCGCTCCGCGAGGTCGGGCAACTCGTTGATCGCGAAGATGCCACGGTTCGTGCGCGGCACGAGGCCGTAGTGGAGCGTGAGCTCGTCGCTCAGGTAGCGGCCCTCGGCCACCTTGATCGGGTCGACCTCGCCGATGAGATCCGCGATGGATGTGTCGGGTGTGGCCAGCTTCTCGCCGAATCTCTCGCTGCGGTGCACCCACGCGATCGGGGCGTTGTCGCCCATCTTCTCCACCAGGTCACGCGCGTGCTTCGACACGGGCGCGTACGGGTCGTCGTTGATCTCGCTGCCCGCGATGACGGGCATCCACTCGTCGAGCAGGCCGGTGAGCGAACGGATCATGCGGGTCTTCGCCTGGCCGCGCTCGCCGAGGAACACCACGTCGTGCCCCGCGAGCAGGGCGTTCTCCAGCTGCGGCATGACGGTGTCCTCGTAACCCATCACGCCCTCGAACAGGGGCTCCCCGGCCGCGATGTTGCGGACCGCGTTGCGCCGCAGTTCCTCCTTCACCGGGAGGCTCTGCCACCCCGAGGCGCGGAGGGCTCCGAGCGTTGCCGGCAGGTCGGCGGGGGCGGTCACGGGGGCGGAAGTTCCGGCTGTCATGGGCCGACAGTACCCCCGAGACCCATGTGTGGCCCCAGCGAGCACAAGTGGCACAAGGGTTTGAGAAAAATGTCCGTCGTCGGGTTGTGGTAACACTGTTGACAGTGTTAGCGTGCGTGCCATGTCAGAACTGCTCTCCACCGACGAACTCGTGTCCGCAGTGCGCGAGGCCACCAGCGGACTCGCGTTCAACGGCCGAATCGACGCCCAACTCTCCGAACGGACCGTGCGCTACTACGTCACTCTCCGCCTCGTGTCCCCCCCGGTCCGCCACGAGGGCCGCAGCATGTGGACACGTGACCATGTGAACGAACTCATCCGCATCCGCCGGGCCCAGGCCCAGGGGATAAGCCTGCGCGACATCGACGTGCGCCGTCCCGAGCGGATCGAGGTCAGCGCCTTCCAGATGGCGAATGCCCCATCGTTGCGTCTCTCCGAGATCGACGAAATGGACGCACCGGTGCGCACTGACGGTTGGGCCGTCCGCATCAGCGACCGCATCACCATCTCGGGCTTCGGCACCCGTCGGCCCACACAGGACGAGCTCGACGACGTGCGGGACGCACTCGCCGGGCTCACGGACATGTGACCCCGGCGGCCCGGGCCCACCCGACAGAACAGACATCCGACGGACCAAGAGCCGTCGAGCAAAGACACAGCACAGAGAAAACAAACCCAAAGAAAGAAGGACTCACCACCATGGCAACTCACACCCTCCCCAACAACACCACCGGAATCTCGCTCCGCGCCGGCGACACCGAACTGCCCCTCGAGAAGGTGGCGGTGAAGGGCCACATCGACGGCGTCGGTGTGGTGTGGACCGTGGACCAGACGTTCGTGAACACACTCGCCGAGGCGATCGAGGCCGTCTACACGTTCCCCCTGCCGAACGGCGGCGCCGTCACCAGCCTCACGCTGCGCATCGGTGACCGCACCGTGGTGGCCGACATCAAGGAGCGCGGGCAGGCCAGGGTGGAGTACGAGGAGGCCCTCGCCAAGGGCCAGACCGCCGCGCTCATGGAGCAGCACCGCGGTGAGATCTTCGAGATCGCCGTCGGCAACATCCACCCCGGCGAGTCGATCACCGTGGAGATCACGGTGCACGACACCGTCGACCGC
>RFZO01000099.1 GCA_009920715.1 Actinomycetota bacterium
GGCTGCGAGCTTCGTCAGGCCGAGGATGATCTGCTTCGTCTCGGCGGGCGTCAGGTGGACCTTGCCGTCCTTGTCCTTCTTCAGGGCGGTCTTGATGACCTTGAACAGTTCCTCGGCTTCGAGGGCGAGCTTGAGTGCTTCGTCGGTGGTGAGTGCCATGCGTCCGTCTCCGGTGGTTGCGACCCAGAGGTGGGTCGTACATCGGCGAGCCCTATCGGGCGGGTAACGGTGTGTGCATGTGGTACGTCTATGTCCTCCGTTCCCTCGCCCCCAGGTTCGACCGTCGCGGTCGCCCGTTGCCGGGGCTCCACTACGTCGGGTCGACCACCGATGTCCGCCGTCGCCTACGCCAGCACAACGGCGAGATCGTCGGCGGGGCCAAGTGGACGTCGAAGCACCGACCCCATGTCCTGGTCGCCGTGTACGGCCTGTACGCAGATCGGTCGGAAGCCCTGCGCGCCGAGATGGCCTTGAAGCGCGGGAAACGGGGGGATGGCCGCACCCGTTGGTCTTCGTCAGACTCCCCGTGGTGCCGGGGCCTGGGTCCGTTAGACCCCCTCGTCGCAGAACTCGGTCCGACCCCGTGACCCGTCGGTGTATCCACGACGGAGGACAGGACCATGAAGCGCAACCGTGAACGGGACCTCGACGGTCCCGAGTGCGAGTTCCCGCACCGCTACGAGGCGATGCGGGCCATCCGCGCCCTGTGGGGTGGGTGGCTCGTCGCCCGCGACCCCCTCGACCGCGACATCCTCGCCTACGCCATCGACGAGGAACGGCTCCGTATGTGCCGTGGTTCAGGCCCCCTGTGGGAGGCGTTCGCGGACACCCTGCCGGGGTACCGCGACTACCAGGGGCACATGGTGGCGACGATGTTCGCCGACCTGTTCCCCTCGGATTGACCCGTACTGGTGGGTAGTGTTCCCACACCCACCAGGGGATAGTCCGTGTACCTGTCCATCCGCGAACTCCGTGTCGTCCGTGCCGCGCTCATGCTCGCCGTTCACGATGACAGTGCGGCTTGGGTCGCACTGTCATCCGACGAGGAGGATCTCGCCCAGAATCTCCTCGACCTAATCCCCGAACCGATAACGCCGGACGATGACGATGAGGACGAGGAGGAGGAAGAATACCTGGACGACGAGGACTACTGAGCCCGCATCCGGGCGATACGCTCCCGGGTGATGCGGGCCTTCTCCTGCGCGGCCTTGAACAGTTCCTCGGCGGCGCGGAGTTCCGCGTCGGCGGCCTCGAGTTCGCGCTTTTCGACCCGCTCGGCGGCGACGGCGTTCACCATGCGGAGCATGACGTCCGCCGTCCCACCGTTCGCAACCGCCTCGACCGCCGCCTCGAACGCATCGAGGATGGCACGTTCGTGGGCGTTCTCACGGGCGACCTCGGCCACCTCGCCCTTCAGGTCGTCGGAGGCCGTGGACGCCACGGGGCCTGGGTCAACCACGGGGGCCGTCGTGCGACCCAGCATCCACTTCACGGCGTCGTAGTAGAACGGGCCGAGGTTCACACCCGTCAGTTTGATGTACGCCTTGTTCGCCGCAGTCAACGACAGGTCGGGGACGCATCGGAGTAGGATCGTCACCGCCTCGACGGGCCGACCACGCATGTTCTTCGCGGCGGCGGTCAGGATGTCGTGTTGCGTCCCGTCCTCCAGCCACTTGGCGAGCCCCGCACGGTCTTCGGGGGACAGGCCGGCGTACATCTGGTCTCCCGCCGCCACGCCCGAACGGATGCGCTCACGGGAGAACGCGCCCCGGACCTCCCACAACTGGAACCCGATGCCCGTCAGTACCGCGTCGGGGACGGCGACACCGAACACCGTGCGGATCATCGCCCGCACCTGTGAGAGGCTGAGTGGGTCGTCGGTGTCGACCCTCAGTTCGTTCGCCCACGCCGTCACCGCCGCGGTGAACGAACGCTCGGCATCCGCCGTGCGATGGGCGGTCGACCACGATGCACGCATCTCCGACCGAACCTGGGCGACGGTGGTGGCGATGCTCGACACGCCGCCGGGCATCACATCGGCCACACGCGCCGCCACCTCCTCGTCGGAGGATGCGAACGCGGACTCGAGCACGAGTGTGACCCACGACCTCAGTTCGGAGTCGGTCGCGTCGGCATCGGTCGCATCCATCGGTTCATCCGCCACGGCCACGGCATCCGACACGATGCCCGCCTTCTTGAGGACTGGGAGGGCTGCACTGAACTTCCGTGGCACGAGGGCGAACGGGATGCCCGCCGCACTCGCCGCGTCCTTCGCCGCGTTGGACAGGTGGTGACCCACCATGTCGTGTAGGACCACGACGCCCCGACACCCCTTCGGTATGGCCTGGGGTGGACGTCGCATCGTCCAGTCCCAGTGCGAACCGATGTTGACGCCGACACCTTCGAGCTTCGAGGCGAACGTCCCGTGGACGAACGCGTGCTCACCACCTACCACGAGTACTTGCATGTACGGACTCCGTGCGGACCCGCAAAATACGCGTCCGCACGGGCAGGTACACCGATGGGGGCCATGGTCGGACCCCCATACCCGTCACTTTTTCCGACGCAACCGCTCGGCGGTGTTGGCCTTCGCTGCGGCCTCGCCCTCCCGCAGTTGCCGCAGGATGGCGGCCTCGCCCGCCTTCAGCTTCATGTTGCCGGTCAGCGTCATCCGTCCCGTGTCCTTGTCCTGGAGCCTCGAAGTCAGGCCCGTGACCCCAGGCAGGACCGTCTTGACCAGGGCGGGGTCGATGGACTTGATGGCGATGTCCCACGCCAGGTCGATGAACACACCCTGGGCGACGAGGATGGGGTTCCCGCCGTACGTCGTGGGCTGCCGGTCCCTGAACAGCAGGACCCCAGACCCCGTGCGGAGCTCGAGGTCGAGGTAGTGGACCGGGATGGGGGTCTCGGGGCGGTCGAATGTCAGGCGGAACACCACCGACAGGCGGAGGTCGCCGAACGTGACCCTGGGCCGGTCGACGTGCCCCCACCCGACGATGACGACGCGCAGGTCGCCCGCCTCGACCAGTCGGGCGATGACCTCCTGTTCAACCTCCGACATCGGGGTGTAGAGGCTTCTCGCGTTGCCGCCGCCGAAGATGTTGGTATCGCCCACCGTGCCTCCGTGTACCGGGACACTACCCGGCGGCGGTCAGCGCGGCGAGGATGTCGGCCTTCGTGTTCGACGACGTCACGGACAGGCCCTTCGACTGGGCGACCACGATCAGTTGCGCCTTCGTCCATGAGGCGTCCCACGTGGGGGTCGGTGCCGGGGCGGGTTCAGGTTCAGCCTCGACGAGCGTGCCCAGAACCTGCGCGAGCGTGGGTTCTGGATCGGGCTCGGACGCTTCGACCTCGGGTTCGGGGGTCGCGGACGCCTCGACCTCAGGTTCGGGGGTCGCGGATGCGGATGCGACGGGGGCCGGGTTGCGGAAACGTCCGTGCTTGCCTGCGTAGGGTCGCCCCAGCGCCCGGAACGGGATGCGTGCCATCAGTCATCTCCCTTTTCGTTTTTCACATTGAGTCGCAGCCGCGTCGCGTGGACGAACTGATCGACGTACGCCTGGCCGAGGATGTACCCCACCTCCAGGAAGCCCGTCACGACCACCATCGTGATCAGTGTCCACCGGGGGAACGCCCCCTCGGACGGGTCTCGCCACAGGGCGATGCCCAGCAACCCCTTCCATGTGAGCTCGGCGATGAGGTACGCCAACAACTTCTTGCTCTGTAGGAACTTCATGTCTATCTCCCGTATCCGATGCCGCCTCGCGGCCCCGATGTCCGCACCGGGATGGACTTCACGTCCTTCGACTGGATGCGGTCGTGAAATGTGTTGTCATCCGTGTTCAGGGCCGAGATGCGGGGGTTGTTCGCCAGCAGCGTCGACAGCCGCTGCTGTTCATCGGGGAGGAGCGTCGGGAAGATGCGGTTGAAGTCCGCCCTCGCCCGACGCGATGTCCGCAGCGCGTACAGGATGACATCGTCGGATAGGACCGCCGGGTTGTTCGGGTCGGGCGTGTAGACCTTCCGCGAGTAGCAGTCGTCGACCACCGTCACCGTGCCCTCGACGCCGTTCAGGCCGATCTTGCTGTCGAACTTCCAGTATTCGGCCACGGGACCTCCTCTACCGGGTCGCCGGGGATAGTCCGCCTACCGCGTCGACCACCGCCATGCGGTCCACGCGCCACACCACGCGCCCCTTCACGGCGAGTGTCGTACCCTCGCGTGCCCCACGCCACGCCCGCATCATCGGGGGGTCGGACAGGTCCACCCGTCCACGCCACCCGTCGTCGGTGACGAACTCCACCCGGACCAGTGGGTTGCCCCTGCGGTCGACCGTCTCCTCGGTCCAGGTCACCGTCGCCAGCCCATCGAACCACGCCCCGAGCTGGGGCGGGGGCACGGGTCGGCGACGCGCCGCGTCCCGCACCGCCTGGGTCATCGTGTCCGACACGTTCCCGGCATCGACCGCCCGCAGCGCCGCATCCCGGAAGTCCCCCGCCTGCATCGACTCCAGGAAGTCGAACAGGTCGTGGTTCTCCCGCTTCCACCGCAGGGAGGCGACCGTTCGCTCGTGGATGCGCTCCATCCTGGCGTTCCGGTCCAACTTCGACTGCGCCGCACGGACGCCTGCCGGGTCGGCCAGCACCGCGAGCAGGGCCTCGCACCACCGACACGGGTCGGACGGGCAGGGGTCGTCGTCCCCGTGCCCCCTCGTACCCGACCGCTCACGGGCGAACCGTCGCACCCACCTGGTGGGCACGCCCGTCTCCCTGACCACGGCACTCAGTTTCGGCATTGTGCCATCACACTACCGCAGCGTCCGGCCCCACGACGCCACCAGACTCGTCGGCAGGTCCGACATCGGGCGGAACCGCACCCGGTAGTCGTCGATCCACTCGGCGTCGTACAGGTTGGCGCGGAACTCCCTGATGATCGTATCCCCGTCGGACCCCCTGGGGGTGTTCCGGTCATCCGCCCGATAGGGCGAGTACTTGAATGTCGCCACATCGTCCTCGACGCCCGTCAGGGTCGTGTTCAACCCGATGAACCTGAGGAACCCCTCAGGGGTCTGCTTCGCCTGATATGAGGACTGGAACTCAGCCACCTCCCGCACGACGTCCCCGAACACCTTGTAGACCTTGCACACGAGGGCCTGGTTCGGGAGGACGATGACCTCGTCCTCGTTGCCGTGCTGCCCCCCGACCCCCGTCTTCCCGATGTCCACCAGGCATTGATCGGGCTTGACCCGCGCGCCGATGACATACCCGCCATGACCGTGGTAGTCCTTCTGGGACTTCACCATGCTGAACCAGCCCATCATGGCGTCGTTTTCACTGGTGGCGGCCCGGTACCGACCGAATCGTTCGGCGACGGTGATGTCCTTGGACCAGGCCGTGAAGCGGGGGGATGAGAACGGGAACGGACGCCCCTTCCCGTAGGTCTGGGTGAACTTGACCAACTCCCCGACGTCCGTGAACCGGATGCCCCGGTACAGGATCTGCGTCCCATCGGGCCGGTAGGGTTCCAACTCCATGACCGTCTCGTCCATGGGGCGGGGCATGGCCCTGGCGTTCGTGTCCACCCACGTCCGCAAGAACTTCCGGGCATCACCGCTGAGGGTGGGGGCCTTGCCACTCAGTCGGAATGCCATGAACTTCTTGAGTTCACGGAGCCCCCGCGTCCCGAGGACCGCTGCGAACTGCACCGGGTCGGACACTGTCATACTGGGTAGGTACAACGCCGGGTACTCGCCAATCAGTGTCTTGAACGCCTGGCTGGTGCGAATCGCCCGGAGCGTGGGCATGGCGGCGTCCGCCATCGCACGGACATCCGACGGCACATCCTGTGGGTTCTTGTACCAGTTGTCACCCATGTGGGTGACGAGTGCTCGGAACGCCTTGGCGGACGGTCCGTTCCCGAAGATCGCCTGAAACAGCTCTGGGAGTTCCATCCCACGCCCCGCCACCCGTGCGAACGGGGTGTCCACGGCCCGGCGGTACGTCTCATTGACCTCGTCCAGGTTCATGAGGAGCTCCGTCGTACGCAGGCCCTCCTCGAGTTCGGCCTTCATCCGCGTGAGTCCGTCACCGACATCCCCCAGGTTGGCTCGGTGCGCCTGTCGGGCCAGGGCGTCCAACGCCCGCTTCGCGTCGCTCACGTGGGTGCCCAGGACATCCTTGGCCTTTCGGATGGACAGGATCAGGTCACGGATGCGGTCGATGGAGTCGTCCCATTCGGGGACACCAGGTGTTGCGACCTTCGATGGCAGTCGGGGCACGGCGGACTCCTTTCGCACCCCCGCGACGTATCAACCCGCCACCGCCCACCACGTCGGCGGGTTGCGCCGCGTCCATCGGGCCATCGGACCCCACGCCGCGTACTTGCGGGACAGGCACCGGCGGTACGACCCGTGCGGGTCGCCGACGTCCCGCAAGTCGTCGTCCATCGCCAGTGCGAACGGGGTCATCGTACCGTCGGGCACGAGGTCGCGCAACGACGACGCCCGCTCGAGGGCGGCCTGCGAGCCGTGGACCTTCCCGTACCGGTGTGTGTACTCGTCGCACAGGGCCAGCCCGTGGGCGGCGGCCCAATCGAAGTTCCCCCGCGACGCGGCGGCCCACCGCACGCACGGGTGCCCACGGTGTGTCGGGCGGTACCCTCCGTCGGGCACGCCGTCCGGTGCGGCCAGGTGCAGCGCGGCCCACATCACCTGGGCCGTCTCGACCGCCATCTTGACGATGTGCCGGTCGGCGAGGGCCTGGGCGGACGTCACGGGATCGGCGTCGGAAGCAAACAAGTTCACGGATCACCTCCTACGGGGTGGGGTACACCGTCGCCCACCCGCTCGGACATCTCACTTCCGGCACAGGCGGTCGTGCATGGGGTGGTTGCGCGGGGCGACCGTGCGGCCGTCCCCGAAATACTTCCACCCGTGGTCGCGGTCGCGGGTACCGGCGGAACCACGGGTGCGGCCCTCGATGTGGGCGTCGTCCTCCACACCGGCGCGGCACGCGACGCGCTTTCCGCCCATGGGGTCGCGGACTCGGAGCGTGAACTGGGACGCTGGATCCAGGACTTCAACCACGCGGTGTCTTCCTCTTGCGAGAACTATCGCCCCAGCACCCTCGCCAACCACTTGTTCTACCTGTGCAAGGCGTTCAACCGTTTCTATACGGACGTCCCGGTGTTGAAGGCGACCGACGCGGGACTTCGTGACGCGCGACTCGTCATGGTGGCTGCAAAGCGAACGCTGAAGGATCGGTGGCGTCAGGTGCTCCGCGAGGCGAATCGGACCGAGCACAAGCATCTGCTCACGCTCGACTCGGACATTTCCGAGGCGCAGCTTGAGGACATGCAGGCCGCCAAGGTGATTGTGGCGATGCCGAAGAGCATTCGAGACACCTA
>RFZO01000100.1 GCA_009920715.1 Actinomycetota bacterium
AATAGCGGATCAGGTCACGGATGGCGGGGTCTTCCGGGATCGGTGCGTTGTTGCGGAGGACGTGGAAGTCGACCTCCAACTTCGTCTTCAACCTGCCGATGCGGGCGCGGTCATCCGCCGTGACCCAGAACTCGATGGCGGCGGCGGCGAAGAACGCGACGCCACCCGTGGACACGAGGGTCGTTCGGCTCAGCGGCCGCTTGAGGATGTTGCGGCGACGGATGTACTCGACGCAGATCGGGTCGAGATTCGTGTTCAGGACGACATCATCGCGGCGGGGGCCGGGACGCACGCCCGTCATGCCCTGCGGCCAGTGCTTCCACTGGCTCGGGTCGGCCCCGAAGTGGGCCGCGAGGTCGGCCGGGTGGTAGTAGGCGTCGATGACGCCGTCCGGATCGGACCCGTCGGCGAGGTTGCCGAGGAGGGTGCGGATGCCAGGATCGAGGCGCCAGGACTGTTGCGGCTCGTGGGTGCCGTCCCAGGGCACGATCTCCCCCTTTGCGGTCGTGCGGACGACGGGGGACACGCCGAGTTCCGCGAGCGAGCGGACGATCTTCGCCATGTAGAGTGGGGAGGGTCGCCGCCGGCGTGGCGTGAACCCCGACGCATCCGGGGTGTGACTGCCCGTGAGCGGGGGGAAGATCGACTCCCACACACAGTGTTCGTCGAGGGTGAAATTGGACTTCATCCACTTAGGGGGCTTCTGTTGGTCGGTTTCGGACATGTGTGCCTCCACCGGACACATACGCGACCGAAAGAAATCGGTAGCCCCCGTGGTCCGACCTGGGGGTCTGACCGGTCAGTCGGCCTTCGCCACGAACTCGCGGAGGGCGGAGAGTGAGGCAGCGCCGACGCGGCGCGCGACCTCGGCCCCGCCCTTCCACAGTAGCAGGGTCGGGATCGACTGGACGCGGTAGTCCCCCAGCACATCGGGGTGCGCGTCCACGTTCACCTTGATCACCCTCATCCTGTCGCCCACCTCGCCCTCGAGCGCGGTCAGGGCGGGCAACATCGCCTTGCACGGCCCGCACCACGGAGCCCAGAAGTCGACGAGGACCGGGACGGGGGAGCCCGTCAGCAGGCTCGTCAGTGCGTGGGATGTGATGTCGGCAGGCATGGCGGTCCTCCTATTCGTTGTCATCGTCGCCGACCGGCGACATAAGGTCGATCCCTCAGGCCCGGCGGCTGGTGGGGTACTTCGGGGGCTTACCCGTAGCGATGGTGTTGTCCACCGCCCTGATGAGCGCCTTGAGTGGCGGGAAGTCCGGCAGGAAAGCCTTGGACGCCGCAGCCTTCAAAGCCTCCAAATCCTTCGGATCGGCCGACGATTCCAAGCCCTTCACCGACGCACGGACGGCGTCCAAGGCCTTCAAGTAGTGCCCGAGGCGGTAGATGTTGACTCGACCACCGGGACGCTTCTGCTCCCGAGCGGACTCCCGCATATCCTGTTGGGTCAGCAGCCCGCTGAACACCGTGAGGAAGGACCCCACACTCCCGTCCGCCATCGCGGCGACCATCGAACGGTCGGTGGTCGCCATGCGCGGAGCACGGGGGAGGATGACCCACTGCAGGCCCGACGAGAGACCCTGGAGGGCGACGTACACGGGGCCGACGATGACGGTCGTGCGGGAGAGCACCGTCTGGGCGAGGGACGCCGGGACGCGCGGGGCCTGGACGACGTTGAGTTCGGGGCCGTCGAGGAAGTCCATCGACTGGAACCGGAGGGCCACCGACGCGGCCTCCTGCATCGTGGCCGCGAGACCCTCGGGCGTGCCGTCGTACGGGTACTTTTTGTTGATGCCGTTGGTCACGTTGACGACCATCGAATCCGTGATGGCGGTCGTCACCATCAGCACCACGCGGTTCGGGTCCGAACGACGGGCGGCCTGGACCCCACGGGGCGGGAGGCCGTAGTAGGACTCGGGCTTGTTCTGGTCCACCGACGCCGGGTCGGCATCCTCCTGGAGGAGCGGGAGGATGTCGGCGCGGAGCTCGGGCTTCGCTGCCGCGAGGCGGATGAGGCGACTACGGAGATCGGACATGAGGGGGCTCCAGGCGAGAGATTCTGCCCACTCAGTTCGATAGATGCCCCACCGACGTGGTGCCACGCGGTCGGGACGGCCCGTATCACCGTGTCGGGGTGTCCGTGCAACGCGAGATGGGGTCAGGAACGCCGGAACACGAGGAGGGGGTCGGTGCGTCCCTTGACCTGACCGCCGAAGGATCCCTTTGCCATCTGCCACACATCCTCGAGCACGAACCCGGAAGTCATGCCGTCCTCGGACACGATCCGTTCCAACGGGACGGTGACGCCTCGTTCGCGCACGTCCGAAATGTGTACGACGAAACGGGAGCCTGGTCGCAACACCTCGCCGACTCGCCGGAACATCGGACGCAGGAAGTCCTCCCGCCAGCCCTCGACACCAACACCGTCCCGCGTCACACCGTCGTACACCTCTTTCGTCCAGAAGGGCGGGGATGTCATCGCGAAGTCCGCGTGTACGCCCGTCAGGTTCGCATCCTGCACGGTGGCGTGGACGACCCGCACGTGGTCAACACCCACCCCAACCGCACCGCACACCCGCAATCCGAGGCGGCATAGTGCGGCGTGCGTGAGGTCAAACGGCTCCACGCCAATGTAACGTCGACCCGAGGACACCGTTCCCAGGAGTCGACCGCCCCACCCGGCACACGGGTCGAACACCGTCCCGCCCACTGGACACAGGGCATCCACGAGAACCCGTGCGACGGTAGGGCGGAACCCGCCAGGAGTTCGGTTCAACGCCGTGAGGGCCGACCTCAGGTGTGACCCCGTCAACCCCGGTCGCGAACCCCGAAGGCAGAAGTTGAGGGCTCGGCGCAGTCGTACGTCGTCGTTGAATGCCCCGACGGCGGAGAAGTCCGCGTCTGAGTTCCGGGCGTCGAACCGGTGGGGCATGTACGCCGAGCAAGTCCCGATACCGACCTGGTTCACGGGCACCGTCTTGCCGTCCATCCGACACGCGGACAGACCATCGAGGTCACGGCGCACCTGGGAGTTCGTGGGCAACGCGGGATACGGAAACCCGACGGCGCGGTGGTACGCCAACGCCCGACCGACAAGGGCATCCCGTTCCCCGTCGGTCATCGCGGCAACCGACTTGTTCGTCACACCCGCGAGCTCAACGTGCGTGGACTCCATGTCCGACACCGCGACGAGGGAGGACACCGCCGCAGGCAGGTCCAGCGGGACGCGGTACCGGTCCCACTTCGGCGACCCCATGACCGACACCGACAGGCCGTGTGCAGGTAGGTCTGCGGACGGGATGCGGTACACCACTTGAACCTGCGTCGCCGACCTGTCCGTGCCGATGAAGTAGTAGGTGTCGGCCGTACACCCCTTCGTGCGGAAGAACGTCCAACGGTCGGGTCCACTGTCCCGCGTCGCAGACCGACGCACACGCACGTTCACGAGCGACCCGTCCGCGTCCTCGAAGTCGTAGGTGGCCGATGGGTTGACCGCCGACTCGTGTCGGGACGACGGGTGCAGCCGAAGGTAGATGACCTCGCCGATGCGCCCCAACACGACGCGGTCGTAGTCCGGCAGGGGTTCGTTCGGTTCGGACGACCGCTGCGCGGCGGGTGCGGACAGGATGGCCTGAAGTTTGCGGTCGAGCAGGATGACGTCCTCGGGGGGCACCTCGTACCCAGACACGTACTCCCTCGACGCCGGCGTCATCACCTTCACGGTGGCAGGCAGGTACGACGTTGGCACGAACCAGGCCCGGACGACACGCCGGCGTTCGGCATCCAGGCCGATGAGGTAGGCGTGTTCGCACGACAACCCCGTCCCGAACTGGAACGTCCACGACGGGTGCCCGTGCGGGGATGTGTGCTGCCCGACGGTCTTCACGTTGATGCGACCGTGCTCGGGGTGGTGTACGTCGAACGGGACCTTGTTCCCGTAGTCGCCGACCACGTCCGACGCGGAAGGGTGAACGTGGAGGTACAGGAACTCCCCAACACGACCCCACCACGTGTTCGTGCCGACCTTCAATGTGCGGAGGTCGTCCATGCGACCCCCATCACCCCGACGCACCCTGGCACGGCGTCGTTCCGAGAGTCGGTCGGACACACCTACGGGGGGCGGGACGGGTGATGACCCTTGACACCCGTCGCAGTAGCGGCGGGTGTTCTTGTCCGAGGCGTCACGGTAGGTGGAACCGCACTTCCGACACGACTTGTGCCGGAACCGCTCCCGACAAGCAGGGCACCGAATGTTCTGCTCGTCACAGGCGAGGGTGAACCGTGACCGACAGGTGTTGCAGGTCCTCCAACGAGAACCCTCCGGGCCGTCGGTATTCGCACCATCCGTAAACGCGGGGTTCTCGGCCCCGTGTCCCGCACCTTCGACGCTCAAAGTCACCTCCCGCAACCGTGTTTGAGAACCTTATCATCGGGTTGTGGGAAACGCAAACGCCCCGCCTGTTGCCAGGCGGGGCGTGCGGAGAAGGTAGGTAGAGCCTACCCTTTCACGGTCAGCGGGTGATCGTGAGGCGGCTCAGACCCTTCGGATTGTAGGCCCCAATTCCAAGGTTCTCGAACACGCTGAAGCCGATGGTGCGGGCCTTCGGGTCGTCGGCGCTGAGGACCGTGAGCTCCGTGCGGACGGGGATGCGGCCGAACATCTCGGGCTCGCAACACACGTACACGGTGCCGACCGGGACGAGACGCGACACGATGATCTGCGCGCCCCAGAGCGTGGCCATGAGGCCCGTCTTGAGGAGGTCGCGCTGGGTCTCGATGTCGAGGATGTCACGGCCGAACTTGCGGAGGTCCGCGTAGTCCTTCGCGTTCATGAACACGCGCGCGACGCGGAGGTCGTGGCGCTCGATGTTCGCATAGGCGTCCGCGAGCACGCCGCCGGAGATCGGGGCGACGACGGGGATGTCGGGGTTGATGCCGCCCGGCACGCTGTCGAAGCCGTTGGTCGCGATGGCGTCGAGCACGGAGAACACGCGCTCGTCCTCGGCGGCCTGGATCTGGGCACGGGCCAGGTCCTGGGCACGCTCGATGAGGTCGTAGCGGCGCTCCTTGATCTGCGTCAGCGGGATTTCGGGGTTCGACGCGATCTCGAACAGGGGGAAGATCACGCGGCGGGGCTTGGTGATGGCGACGATGTTCTCGCCCTCCTCACCAACCACGTACGCGGTCACGTCCGGGTCCTTGTCGTAGATCGGCAGCGCGCCGTCCGGGAGCTGCTCGACCAGGAAGGTCTTGCGACCGACGGCCGAGTAGTCGCGGCGGAGACGCAGCGGCTGGGTCATGGAGGCGGCGAGCTTCGCGCGACCCTGGGGGGTCTTGATGTAGTCGCCGATGATCTTCGCCTTGGCGGCGTTGGAGACGGTGGTCGACATGGGTTCCTCCTCAGATCCGCTGGTCGAACACGATCTCATTCTGCACGCTGTCGGCGGGCATCTTGAGGATCGCGATGGTGGTGACGCCGTCGGCGGCCTGCTCGTAGCGGTTGTTGTCAGCCGCGACGTTGGTCAGGTAGCCGTTCTGGCTGGCGTAGAGGAACTGGCCCGTGGTGTAGGTCAGGTCCGCGCTGCTGTTGAGGTTCTGCGTCTCGAACAGCTGCGAGGCGTAGGTGCCCATGGCGGACACGTACGGACCCTTGCCGCTCGCGGCAGCAGGCTGGTTCTCGTACGCGTACCCGGCGGCGTTGTTGATGAACAGGCCGAGGGGACGGACGTTCGGGTTGGCGGTCGTGAGACCGGACACCGGGCCGCCGATGTAGTTGCTGCCCTGGTCGGGGCGGGTGAAGGCGACGGAGCCGCTCAGCACGCCGAGCACCGAGGTGTCGACGTTCGTGCTGATGGTGCCAGCGCCGGTGACGAGGGGGGGATTGGTCTGGGTGAACGCGTCGTCCGTCAGGATGCCGACCGTGTTCCGCACGCCAACGTGCAGAAGGCGGAGGGCCGAGCTGGACTCCGTGAACCCACCCGAGGCCTGTCCAAGAAGGGGCATGTTCGCTCCTACTCACTGTTCACAGGGGTTGGTGGAAGACGACCCCTCGAGAGGATTCCCGCGAGGACGACCAGGCAGAGATGGAACCTCCGCCTGCATACACGGCGGCCCTATCGAAGCTCCACCGAAAAAGAGTGGGGGCCGCATCGGCGCGAACCGATGCGGCCCCCGTTGGCCGTCACCCGATGGGGTGTATCAGCTGCCGAACACCTTGCTCACGTCCGGGGCGGACGCCCACAGACGGGCGAGGTCGCCGAGGTCGCCACCGGCGGACGCCACGCGGGTCTGGCCGCCGAGGGTCTTCGGACCGACGGACGCCTTGCGGGGCTGCGGGCGGAGCGAGGCCTTCTTAGAGGACTCGACCTCGACCTCCTCCTCGATCTCCTCGTCGGACTCGCCGGCCTTCTTGGACGCCTTGGCCTCGGCCTCCTCGTCCTCGGCGGTCTCGTCGCTTTCGTCGGAGGCGGCGCGGGACGCAAACAGGGACGCCAGGATGGACTCCTCGTCCTCGCTCATCGTCTCGCCGTCGCCCATGGCCATGGGGTCCTCGAATCCGCCCATGACGGGCTCCTCGTCCTCGGCCATGTGGTGGTGCTTCGCAGCCTGCGGTGCGACGACGGCGGGGGCACCTTCGGCCTCCTTCATCATCTCCGCGAGCATGGCCTCGGTGTCGTCATCTTCACCCATGTGGTGCCCGCCCATCTTTTCCTGTTCGAGCATCTCGGCGAGGAGGGCTTCGTCGTCATCTTCACCCATGTGGTGGCCGCCCATCTTTTCCGGCTCGAGCATCTCGGCGAGGAGGGCTTCGTCGTCGCCGCCCATGTGGTGACCCGCCTGCACGGGGGCCGGCTCGTCGCCGCCCATGTGGTGCTTGCCGGCCTTGAGGGCCTGGATCTCGGCCTTGAGGTCCTGGATGGCGGCCATCAGTTCGCCTTCGGCGGCCTTCTTGGATCCCTTGGCGGGGGCTTCCTCGTCCTCGGCCTCCGCATCACCCTCACCACCCTCGGCGGCGAGCATCTTGCGGAGGAGGGTCTCCTCGTCCTCGGTGGAGGCCTCGAGGCGGAGCAGCGTGTTGGCGAGGCGGGCGTCGGGGAGGTCCATGAAGTCGAGGGCCTGGTCCTCGATCAGGTCCGTGGCGATCTTGTCGCCGCGCAGGGCGGCAGCGGCCACCTTCGACCCGAGCAGGGCGGTCGCGATGCGGATGCACTTCGCGGCCTTGCGCTCGGCGGAGGCGCGCACGTTCATGGAAGCGTTCTTCGCCGGGGCACCGGGCTGGGTCGCCGGGTGGCGGTAGCCGCCGTCGTCGTACGGGACGGCAGGGGCGATGCTGGTGCGGTAGGGCGGGG